>JAIENH010000414.1 GCA_019751475.1 Cyclobacteriaceae bacterium | reverse complement strand
TAAGGCCGCATGCCCCAAGTGAAAGGGAAACATTTAAGGCCACTTCTGACCTGCTCGCACCCCCAGACGTGATGCAACCGGGGATTTGTGAAGTAGGATCAAATGGATCACGACAGTCGCACGCATAAGATCCTGAACCGCTTACAAGAAATGAAAGGGAATTAGAGCTTCCACCACTAGTCGCTACAACAAAAGAGCTGGCCCCAGAATTAGATGTAGTAGTGATTACGGTTCCATCTGATCGTTTCAATGTGCCTGAAACGTTGTTGCCAGTCAGAACGCCAATGCAGCCTGTTGCACTTCCTTGGACCGAGATCCTAACTGTGTATTGCGCCTGTGCGCCACTGTACATCAGATAGAATAGAATGGACAGAACTATATATTTCATATTGTTCAACATTTCCCGGTCTAATACTGAATGGTTATAGATTTGCTCATGTGTGATGATGATCTATCGTTAAGAAGGGTGATTATAAAGTAAGTATACTTCGTGTTTATTTTCAATAACTTATCAGCCCATTCATTGACATTTGCTTCAATAGTTTTGTGCAACAAAAATTCTTTTTCGTTTTCACGTCTGTAAATTTGGTAGGAGGCTGCTTCTTTTTCAGGATTTGTCCATTGCAATACCACGTGGCCTTTCTCGCGGTCAATCAAGGGTTCCTTTAATACAACGGATTGTGCAAGGGTGGATTTTCGAACACCTACTACAGGTTCTGCAGGTGAAGATTCATTGCCCGCTTCGTCAAACGCAGTGGCAGTAAATACTTGTGCTTTTTTCTCTTCTGTAGAGTATCTGAATGAGTAAATCTTGACGGTGTCATTTTTCTCAAATGTTTTGATGCGCACCCATTGAACGGGCTCGGGTGAACGAACATAGACATCGTAGCGCACTGCTTCCTCACTAGGGCTTGGCTTAAAGCGTAGAAAAACGGCCCCGTTTTCAGGTTGAGGAGGTAGAAATGTAGGTGGCTGAGGTGCTACTTTATCAGGAAGTTTTAATTCCAGCGGCTGGGAGAGGGACGAATGATTTTGATTTTTATCCACTGCCATAGCGTAGTAAAATACTTTTTTATTCAACGTGTTGAGATCGAGCTTGTCAGCGTACTCGGCTTGCTCAATTAGCTCACTCGTAAGTTGCGATGGTTCCTCATGACCAAAAGTGGCCCGGTAGATACGATAGCCTGCCATATCCTTTTCGGAATTAGGCTTCCACGAAATGGAGATATTGCCAAACTCATCTACTTTTCCTTTCAGTCCATCCGGAGCCCCTGGGGGCACACTGTCCACCAAATGATCGAAGCGCGTTAGCGAGTATAATCGTTCACCTCGCAGCGATACAGCCGAAACACGATAGTAGTTGGCGGGTAATGGTTTCGCATCAATATAGCTGCGAAGAGTAGGGGCTATTAGGTTTTGATTCAGTTGCGTGAAGGGTTGGTCAGGGCCGCCCGAGCGCTCTACAGCAAATCCTTTAATGTCTGTATCTGGGGGAAAATCCCTCGCCTTTAGGCGAAGACTTTAGTTTAATAATTTTGTATGAAGCGAACACTAGATGACTCAGCGATTTTCTCCCGAATGATTTCCGAGTCTATGTGCATTGCTTCAGTCGGCTTTAGCCGATACTAAACCCTTCGGCTTTTAGCCGAAGGTAGTTCAGTTCGCGCATTTTGATTCACATCAAACTCCCAGGCAATGGCAAACGAGGTGTTGTTTATTGAGTTTACGTCTGTGATTTCCGGATTATTTAATGACATGGAGCGATTGACCGAACGAATGCCGGAGGGCGGCCCTGAGCGGGCAAAAGGTGTCATCCCCTTTACCCGGTAGTAGCCTTTGGGTACGCTAACCGGGAGGGTGTCTGTGAGATAGATTTTTGATGAAATATTTTCATGCTGCAACTGAATAGAGGGCAATTGATCTAACGGAGCAAAACGTACGCTATCTGCTGAGCGCTCTAAAACATAATAAGAGTACATCGACTTACCCAACGGGTTCGATAGGGTTAATTCAACAAAACCCTCCTTCTCGCTGATGGATTGAATTTCGGGAGGCGGTAGATAGGTGGGCTCATCCATGTTGACAAACACCGACCCACGACCTGCTTCGGCACCACCCTTTTCGCTAATAACCCTGTACAAATAACGTTCACCTTTTTTAGGCGATGCATCTTCCAGGTACAAAGCCAGGGCGGTTGCTACTCCCCGCGACCTGTCGGCACTGAAGAGAGCAAAAGAAAAGCGTTGATCGTTCTCGTTGGCTTTATTAGCAATCTGCATAACGTCCGTGTTTTTCAAATCCAATTCAAAACGCTCGCCCAGTAGCGCCTGAGCAGCCACTACGGCTTGTGGCTCCCGTTTCACCAGGCGCTCCCATTCTGCCGCAGGAGCAGGTATGAAATTCTCAATTAGTATCTTTCTCTCAGGGGGGTCTATAATTTGTCCATTGCGTACCATAGTATAGCGCTCCACCTTGTACCCAGTCTGATTAGTCTTAAGCCATGTCGATGCATCCAACGGGGCCCATCGAAGGAAAACGGTATCTTTCCTAACAAGTGAAATGACAGAAACATTTTGTGTTAATGGTACATTTTGGGCAATAGTTAAGCTTGACCACAGTAGTTGGACGGTTGCGAGGAAGTGAAATCTTTTATAATCCATCTTCACTTAGGTTTTGCTAAGGTCCATGACATTGTAAGGGTTCTGGTGCTCGTTTTTTGTCGAGTGCCTGGCAGATAATAAGAGAAGTTTACTTTGTAAGGACCTGGATCATAGTTTGCAACGGTTCCAATCATAATTTGTCTAAATCGCGGTGTAAAAGCACCTCCATTCGCGATAAAATTTGCCACATGTTGAATGATATCATTGAAATCCCAATAAGCAAACACTTGGGTGGAGTGTATTAGCCGGGGTACTGTTGTCGATGTGGTGGGATTTGACAAGGTAGGATAAGGTACCGGCTGATTCAATTGAATGCTCTTTATCGGTGGAAGCCCATTGATTGTTACATTTCTATTTGTTACAGTCATGTAGCTGTTTAAAGGGTACCCTTCATAAACAAGCGGGTGGATTTTTGATTCATACCATGGATTGGTCAAGTCTGCCTCAATTTGTACCAAGTTGTTGTTAAGGTCAGTAGCTCCAATCTCAAGGGCATCAAAAGGCTCGGTTAGACGAAAGTTGCCGGTAAGAATACTCTGAAATACACCTGGGGAATCAAATATTACGGGTACCGTTTGCAGTTGTGCATTCATCTTATCACCAAACGTATTATACATGCTTGTTCGAAGTTTGGCCGCGTAGATCACCTTAGGGCCACCCTGTTCAATGGTTCCTTCAATATCTTTAGTAGTTACTTTCGTTTCTACCTCTCCAGTGGTAGTGACTTTCTCCACTTTGCTAACGTTAGTGTCTACTGCCGTTTGGGCCTTTGGCAGGTTCACGAGTTCAAATGAATAGCCTTTGTTTAGTTCCAAGGAAGGCAGTGAATATGATACGGTCCTATTTCCGGCATCGTATTGATAGCTAAACTGTGTGGGTGTGCCACTTGATTTTTTAAACCAGGCCTTTTGGTCAACCGTTGGGTCGGGTGTAAAGAGATAAGGTTGTCCCCGCTTCAGTACGATGTATCCTTGCGGATACTCGCCTGGGTAAAAGTTAAACTGGTCAATCACTGGGTACGAATAAGCAACATTGGAAGGAGGAATGAAGTCGGGTGCGGGGCCTGTAGTGAAAGCGGCCTCTTTGACCTCTTCTATTGTTTTGCCATCCAATACATATTTAGTCCAAACATTATTTATCCTCTCTTCAAAGGTCACCTTAACGCGAAGGGTGAGTTCTACATTGGGAGGCAATACATCAAAGGCATCAAAAGCGGCCACATCGTTGGTTGCATTCCAGGTAATGGTGCCTGTGATGGGTGCATTTGTTCCCTGGCGGATCGTGAGCTCATTTAAATTAGCCCGGAAGTAACGAGTGCGATTGGTATTGTCTGTTATCTCAAACACCTGGCCTACCGGAATATTAAATGCGGCCTGGGCTGCGTTGAACACGCTTACATCTTTTGTTCCTGCCACAGGCGCTACTTCGGCAATGATGGTTACGTCACCTAGGGCATTGTCATCAGCCACGATCGTACATTCTTTTCCAATAGTGACCTCAAACCTACAGCGTCCCTTTACAAGACCACCGAGTATATCGTAGTAGCCGCCCACGATGCCTCGCATCCAAAACGGATTGGGTGCACGTGTCTGCAATACTGCTGCCGCACCAATTTTCAAAATCTCATAGTCTCCTTTATAAAAAGGCAGACTTACCTTGATGCCTATCTTCCCTTCTAAAAAGGCGTAGGCTTGGCCATTGGCATACCAACCGTTGATGCCCAGTGGAGGAGGCACACCCAGGCAATGAGCAGAGGCGCCATAGTCTTTAATCATGATGTCAAAACCGGCACCTGCGGTGAATCGCCCGTAGAAAAGCATGAACCGCAAGTCACCCGTGTCAACCGTGAGATTGGTGCCAAAGGCAAAACCAAACCCCGACTGGAGCGCATTTGCATCTCGCATATAATCAAGATCGTCTGCACCCAAGCCCAGTATTTCACTAACCTTTGCAGGCGGGGGTGGGCTGCCCGGAATATTCTTTCCCATCATAAAATAGCTCTGCGACTTAAAAAGTCTCGCTACTTCCAATCCAATAGGAGAGCTGGGTGTGCCAATAACAATATGCCAATTGCTGGGAGAGAAGTATAACTCGGCCCATCCGGCCTTCTTGTTGGGGCCCGCTCCTTGTACCAAACCACCCAATACATTGACATACACCTCCACATTACCAAGAAAAGAATTGTTGACGTTGTCGAATAATAACTTGACATGACCACTGAGTTGCGATCGGTTAGAACCAACCACCGGGGGACTGTCTTTGCCCTGGGCCATGGAACTTGCCATACCTACTACATCGCGTGGGTTGCACGAGAAATCAGGGGTCATGAAATAAATGTTTCCGATGAAGGAAATAAAATTGATGCCGCCACTTCGGTTGAGATTTATTTCCAATGTGACATCGCCATTCATGGATTCGGGTTTGCCTGTAGTGCCGATGAACACGGAGGCCTTGAGTCCTAAAAAGGACTTACTGTCTGGTTCGTAGCGTACTCCTGAGGCCGTGAGACCAATTGAATTATTTTGCGAGGCAGCTGCCGGCTTCATTTGATAATAGGCCCCTCCACCAAATCCGTAAACAGAAAAACCGGTGAGTGGAATGCCGGTACCAGAACACACCAACGCACTGGCATACCAATAGCGGATTTCTGTATTATTGCCAAACAGTGCTTCCGCCTGTACGGAGAGATTAATCTTTGCAAGAGAACCCCTCAAGAATCCTTTAAAGCCATTGCCATAGAGTTGGTCTCCTTTGAAAAAGCGAACAGACCCTGTCAGGTCATACACGCCATTTTTCACCATTCTTACTGTAACTTCTTCAACCTCCACCTTATCAAATTTCCATTTTTGTTCTTGCGCACCGGTTGCCTCGGAAGTGCTGGGGGTTTTACCCCAAACGGTAACTAAGGTTGATCCTGAAAATCCCTCGTCAGCGGCTTTTACAAAATTTACCTTTACACCAACAATTAAGCCTACCCGTTCCTCTTCTGACTTAACACCAATGTTGGTAAGTGTAAGTGGAAAGCCTGAGATAGTTTGATTTTCTGTGGCGTTGGGCGATCCAAAAGAAACGGAACCGATGCGGAAGTAAGGCGCTTGATTGCTGATGATCATTCTTTCAAAGGAAATTTTACTTAGTAGCGCAGAAGTCCCTGAAAACGGTGCATTGATGTTAAGCTTTCCATTTAAATTGGCGCTAGCGATAAACTTTTGATCACGTTCGGCAATAGTAATCGAAGAGTTGGGGTTGATAAAT
>JAIENH010000554.1 GCA_019751475.1 Cyclobacteriaceae bacterium | reverse complement strand
AATCCTTCTCCCAGATAAAATCACTTCCGGAAGATAGCCGAGGCCCTCGGCCTTGTGCGTGAGGTAATATGGATCCACACCGATGCAATGGCCACCCACCAGCCCAGGTTTAAAGGGTAAAAAGTTCCACTTAGTGCCAGCAGCCTCCAATACTTCGTGCGTATCGATACCAATGCGCTCAAATATGAGCGCCAATTCGTTTACAAAGGCTATGTTGATGTCGCGTTGAGAGTTCTCAATCACCTTGGCTGCTTCTGCAACTTTAAGGGATGAGGCTTTGTGTGTACCAGCCGTAATTATCTTCTTATATAGTTGATCTACTTTTTCGGCTACTTCTGGTGTACTTCCACTGGTAACTTTTTTAATAGTAGTCACGCGGTGCTGTTTGTCTCCTGGATTGATCCGTTCAGGAGAATAACCACAGAAAAAGTCTATGTTAAATTTCAATCCACTCACCTCTTCCAATACCGGAACGCAAATCTCTTCCGTACATCCTGGATAAACCGTTGATTCATAGATTACGATGTCACCTTTTTTGAGCGCCTTTCCGACAGTTCGACTAGCGCTTCGCAGTGGATGAAGGTCTGGTTGTTTATACTCATCTACGGGTGTGGGTACGGTGACAATGAAAAAATTTATATCATGCAACGCTGAACTGTCAGATGAATACGATAGAAATCCAGACTCATTGAGCTGTGATTTCTCTACCTCTCTCGTCCGATCAAATCCGTTTTGTAATTCCTTTATTCGAGACTGATCAATATCAAATCCGAGTGTAGGCATGATCTTACCAAACTCAACTGCCAGTGGCAACCCTACATAACCCAATCCTATTACTCCTACTTTATCCATGCTTAATTTCTCTAATTATAATAGCTTAAATACCAATCAATGAAGTTATTCACACCCACCTCAATGGGAGTTGAGGGTTTGAAATCTATTTCTTTTTCCAAGTCAGAGACATCCGCCAGCGCGTTGGCCACATCACCATCTTGCATGGGTAAATAGTTTCTGATCGCCTTTTTACCTAACCTTCGTTCAATTATATCGATGTAGTTCACCAGTTCAACAGTGTTTCCATTCCCAATGTTGAATAGTCTAAAGGGAGCAAAGCTAGTGGAAGGGTCAGGATTTAGACCATCCCAACGAAAATTAGAAGAAGGAATTTTTGGAATCAACCTAATAATACACTCCACCAAATCATCAACATAAGTAAAGTCCCTCTTCATTTTTCCAAAATTATAGACATTTATTGGAGTGCCTTCTAAAATGGATCTCGTAAAGATAAACAAGGCCATATCTGGTCGTCCGTATGTACCGTAAGCTGAAAAAAAGCGTAGGCCCGTGGTGGGTATGCCGTACAATGTAGAGTATGCATGTGCCATCAACTCATTCGACTTCTTCGTTGCGGCATATAAGGCAAGTGGATGATCCACATTATCATGGGTGGAAAATGGGATTTTTTGGTTAGCTCCATAGACCGAACTTGAAGAAGCATAAATCAGATGCTTAGGCTTATAACGCCTGCATGCTTCCAGAATATTTAAAAAACCAACAACATTACTTTCAATGTATGTGTATGGGTGAGTAATAGAGTGCCGCACACCCGCCTGTGCTGCCATGTGAATAATAGTAGAAAAACTACTTCTCTCGAAAAGCGAATCAATTTGCTCTTTAGCCGTCAGGTCAAGTTTTTCAAAAGTGAATGCTCCATTTGATTGGAGGATTTTAAGACGATTTTTCTTGAGATTCACGTCATAATACTCATTCAAATTGTCAAGACCAACAACTGTGTTACCATCTGCCAACAGCCTATTTATAAGATGGAATCCAATGAAGCCGGCTGCACCGGTAACTAAGATGGGTTGCGATTGATTCATTTCTCCGGTAAATAGTACATTTTAATACGATCTAAGAGGACAAAAGTATTTAATTTCGCAGATTCATAAATAAGCCATGGATTCAACACCTCAAACAATCGATCTGTCAAAGGTATTTTCAAGTCTGTTTACTGTCATTTCCAAAAACTTTAAAATCATTCTGCTTTCTTTCTTGATGTGCATCGGAGTGGCGGAAGTCTTCCACTTTCTTTCACCTCGGGTTTTCGAAAGTAAAATGATCATTCAGTCTGATATTCTGAGCGAATCCTATGCACTAAAGGTTGCCGACAATCTTAATTTGCATATTAAAGACGAGGACATCGACTTCCTCTCTGTTGCTTTAAATCTAAGCAAAGAAGATGCTGGCAAGCTGCGTGAGTTCAAAGTGGTGTCAGCTTTAACACCCATGAGTCAACAAATGCCTGAAAAGGAGAAGATTATTCTGGTGATAATCGTCCGGGTGGCAGACAACGCAATTTTGCCCAAACTCCAAGAAGGAATTATATTTTATCTAACAAGTAACCCATACATTCAGAAAAGGGTTTTAGAAGAAAAAAGAAAATTAAGTGGCTTAATAGCAGCACTTGATGGTGAATTGCAAAAACTAGATTCACTTAAAAGGAAAATTACTAATGGAAGATTTTCGTCTGCCAAAATTGGGGATGTTTCAATAATGGATGTGTCGGGCTTATATGGTGTAAGTGCGAATCTGTACGACAAGCGATTTGAATACCAGGAGGACCTTGCTCTTGTGGACAGCATTCAGGTTATAGAAGGCTTAGCAGCATTTAAAAAACCCGTCTGGCCAAAGCGCTCTATTTTGTGGACATTTGCTTCTTTATTAGCCTTCCTTATCATTTTTCTAGTCCTTTCCTGGAAAACGATTCGCAGTCAAGCGGAATGAAAGACCTTATTTTACAACAACTACGATCGGATCTAAGAAAACGGGCTTCGTTATTGAGTCTTGGTCTCTATTTGACGGGCTTGGTTTGCATTAATTATTTCTCGCTGATTCAACAAGGAACTGGTCCCATCGCTTTCGTGTGGAGTTCTCTCTTCTGGATGACTTTGTTATTCACATTTATTAATACCTCCGGGAAAAGCTTTTTATCTGACCGGCCGGGCATTCATATTTTTTTTTATTCGATTGCCAGTCCCGCGCAAATTATTTTAGCCAGAATTCTACATAACTTCATTCTCTCTCTACTGCTGGCATTAACCGGATGTGTTCTCTTTTCTGTCTTGCTTACTAGCCCCATTAAGGATACTGTGTTGTTTGTTTCAACGATTGCGTTAGCAGCTTTTGGTTTCTCTGCAACCCTTACCTTGCTTTCAGCAATTGCCTCCAAGACCAACAATGGTAACGTGATTATGGCGATTCTCAGTTTTCCGGTAACGATTGGCATTTTGCTGCTTTCCATTAAAGTGACCAAAAATTGTATTGACGGGTTAGACCGCTCTGCCAGTTTTGACGAACTGCTCATACTGGGTGCGATTAATGTGCTGGTAACAGCCGTTTCATACCTGCTCTTCCCCTATATTTGGCGCAGTTAAAAGCTGACCAAAGCCAATGAAAAGTTCATGGTGGAAAATACTGGCTGTTATTCTGTTGATCTACACGATCATGGGTGGTTTTTTAATATCGGTGCCGCGCCTCACCATTGTGAATGAAACCATTCGTGCCCTGTATTTTCACGTACCGATGTGGTTTGGCATGGTGATGATGTTCCTTGTCTCAACAGTATACGCCATTCAATACCTACGAAAGCCCACGACAGATCTAGACATCGCCTCGGCTGAATTTGCTAACGTAGGTCTGGTCTTTGGACTGCTGGGCATCTTTACGGGCATGATATGGGCCAATTACACCTGGGGCTCGCCTTGGCACGGTGATCCTAAACAAAATGGAGCCGCCATCGCGCTATTGGTGTACCTCGCTTATTTTGTACTTCGTGCATCATTGGAAAACCAGGAACAGCGGGCACGGTTAAGTTCTGTCTACAACATTTTTGCATTTGCTACTATGATTCCGCTGATCTTCATTATTCCCCGTATGACAAGCTCCATGCACCCTGGCAGTGGCGGCAATCCGGGATTTAACATGTATGATCTTGATAACAACATGCGCTTAGTGTTTTATCCTGCAGTAGCAGGCTGGATTTTGCTTGGCGTTTGGATAGCTACTGTTCGCGTGCGCCTCCGCAAGGCTGAAGAAAAAATTCTAGACCTTGAATATGAAAAAAATAAATAGCGTCTTTTTGCTGCTGATGGCTGGTCTGACAACTTACGCACAAGAACCAACGGTAGAAATGGCCGATACCTTTCGCTCAGAGGGAAAAATCTATGTGGTGGTGGCCATCGTTTTACTGATCCTGGTGGGCCTGATTGGCTATTTGATAGCCATTGACCGCAAAACCTCGCGACTTGAAAAAAAACTGGAAGAGAATAGCCGGTCGTAACATCCTGTAGAAAGTCATAGCAGAAGACCCCTCCCCTTCGTAATTTTAGGGCTGAAACAGGAAGGGTATGAAAAAATCGCACATAATCGCCATTGTCCTCATTGCAGCCGCCATTGCCATCATTGTATCTACGGCCGGTGATGCCAGCACCTATGTCACCTTTGATCAAGCCTATCAAATGTCATCCGTGGGCAATAAGACCAGTATCCACGTGGTAGGCGAACTGAAGAAAACTCCTTCCGGAGAAATCATCGGGATGGAAAAAAGCCCCGATAACCTTTCCTTCTCTTTTGTATTGTTGGATGAAAACAAGAAAGAGCAAAAAGTTTATTACAATGAGCCCATGCCCGCAGATTTCACCCGGTCGGAAAAAGTAGTTGTGATCGGCAGCTACCGTGGTGATCTGTTTGTAGCCGACAAAATTTTATTGAAGTGCCCTTCTAAGTACCAGGAACAAAAGCTAAACGCGAGGGTTTAGTATCGCATGTTTCACTTTTTTATTGGCAGTCTCGGCCACCTCTTCGTAGTCCTTTCGTTTGTTACTTCGCTGGTCGCCTCTTTTTGTTACTGGAAGGCAACTACAACCACTACTGACCCCCTTCAGTCTGACTGGAAAGTCAACGGTCGCATTGTATTTTTTGCTCATGCCGTGTCGGTGGTGGGTATCATCGTGTGTCTTTTCACCATTATCTATCAGCACTATTTTGAGTATCACTATGCCTACGCGCATTCATCCCTGCACCTGCAAGGCCAATACATGATCTCGTGCTTTTGGGAAGGTCAGGAAGGCAGTTTCTTGCTGTGGATGTTCTGGCAGGCGGTCCTGGGCATTATTCTTATCGCCACCCAGCGAGCCTGGGAGGCTCCCTCGATGACCGTATTCTCGCTAGTGCAGGCCTTTCTCACCTCCATGATTCTTGGTGTGGTGATTCCGCTCATTGACCAAAAGTTGGGCAGTTCGCCTTTCATTCTTCTGCGCGATGCCATGGATGACCCCATCTTCAAGGTCAATCCTGATTTTATTCCAAAAGATGGCAATGGACTTAACCCGCTGCTTCAGAATTACTGGATGGTCATTCATCCTCCCACATTGTTTCTTGGTTTTGCGCTCACGCTGGTGCCGTTCGCATTTTGTATAGCAGGGCTTTGGCAGCGAAAATATACAGAGTGGATCAAGCCGGCTCTCCCGTGGACGTTGTTCGGCAGCGCCATTCTGGGCCTGGGCATCCTCATGGGCGGCTACTGGGCGTATGAAACACTGAGCTTTGGTGGCTACTGGAATTGGGATCCCGTAGAAAACGCAGTGTATGTGCCCTGGCTGGTGATGATTGCCGCACTGCATACCATGATCACCTACAAAAACAGCAAGACGGCTTTGCGTCTTTCTATCTCGCTCGTGATCACGGTGTTTGTACTTATTCTCTACTCAACTTTTTTAACACGTAGCGGGATACTCGGTGATGCTTCTGTGCATTCATTTACCGATTTGGGTTTGTCAGGTCAGTTGCTAATTTATCTTTTGTTCTTCACTGTGGCAGCCATCGGACTGGCTTGGGCGCGCTGGAAGGAAATTCC
>JAIENH010000108.1 GCA_019751475.1 Cyclobacteriaceae bacterium | reverse complement strand
TCTGCGTCAGCAGATAAAGGTACTGCAAGACGAGTTGGGCTACGATGGCCCCGACAAGGAGGTTGAAAAATTGCGCAAGCGAGGTGCTGAAAAAAAGTGGCCAAAAAGTGCCGCTGATCACTTTAACAAGGAGTTGGACAAGCTACAGCGAATGAACCCTCAGGCGGCTGAGTTTCCGGTAACGATGAACTATGCCGAGCTGATGCTTGACCTGCCCTGGGATGAGTACACGCAAGATGATTTTGACCTGAAGCGAGCGGCCAAAATTTTGGACAAGGATCATTTTGGTTTAGAAAAAGTAAAAGACCGTATTCTGGAGTACCTCGCGGTACTCAAGCTGAAGCAAGACATGAAGGGCCCGATACTTTGTTTGTACGGTCCTCCCGGAGTTGGAAAAACATCTTTGGGAAAATCCATCGCTAAGTCGTTGCAGCGCAACTACGTCCGTATGTCTCTGGGTGGAGTTCATGATGAAGCAGAGATTCGTGGGCATCGCAAGACCTACATTGGCGCCATGCCGGGGAAGATTATTCAAAACATCAAGAAGGCAAAATCTTCCAATCCGGTGTTTGTGTTGGATGAGATTGACAAAATCCGCACTGACTTCCGGGGCGACCCTTCGTCAGCGTTGCTGGAGGTATTGGATCCGGAACAGAACAATACTTTCAATGACAATTACCTGGAGGTAGAGTATGATCTGTCGAAGGTACTCTTTATTGCTACAGCCAATTCATTAGATACTATTCAGCCAGCTTTGCGCGATCGAATGGAAATCATTGAACTCACAGGCTATACAGTAGAAGAAAAATTACAGATTGCCATCAAGCACCTGGTGCCAAAGCAACTAAAGGAGCACGGACTGGAATCTGCAGGAATCAAGTTTACCAAAGAAGCCCTGCTTAAGATTATCAGTCACTATACACGCGAGTCGGGTGTGAGGAATTTGGAGCGCAAGATTGGATCAGTAGTACGCAGCATCGCGAAAGCCGTTGCAATGGAGGAGAAATCCGAAAGGGAAATATCAGAAGCCTATGTGGTGAAAATTTTGGGTGCTGAAGTATTTGACGAAGAACTTTATCAGGATAACGAGACCGCTGGTGTAGTGACGGGCCTCGCCTGGACGCAAGTAGGAGGAGATATTTTATTTGTGGAGTCGAGCGTGAGTCGTGGTAAAGGTCAATTGACATTGTCAGGTCAGTTGGGCGATGTAATGAAGGAGTCGGCCATGGCCGCCCTTTCTTATCTGAAGTCAAATGCCCAAACCCTTGGCATTGATCATCGCGTTTTTCAGCAATACGATTTGCACGTGCACGTGCCTGCAGGGGCTGTGCCAAAAGATGGCCCTTCTGCTGGTATCACCATGCTTACTTCGCTTGCATCTATTTTCACACAACGCAAAGTGAAGGCCAAATTGGCGATGACAGGTGAAATAACATTGCGTGGCAAAGTGTTGCCAGTAGGAGGGATCAAAGAAAAGATTTTGGCAGCCAAACGCAGCGGCATTAAAGAAATCATCTTGAGTAGCAAGAACCGCAAGGATATCGAGGAGATTGAAAAGCATTATCTCAAGGGTTTAACATTTCATTATGTGAATACCGTGGAGGAAGTTTTGAAACTAGCCCTTTTGAAAGAGCGGGTGAAACACCCATTGGAATTTACGCTGTCAGAAGCCAAGGCAGTGTAACGTGTGTTCGCTATTGTAAATCAATTTTTCTAGCTAGCGCGGTTTCACCCGACACTTTTCATTACTTTTATCATCATGACTTCCTCACAACTCACACCTCGCCAGATAGTGGCCGAACTCGACAAGTACATTGTAGGCCAGGACGATGCCAAGCGCAATGTTGCTATTGCGTTGCGCAATCGCTGGAGGCGTATGAACGTGACTTCCGACTTGCGGGGTGAGATTGTGCCCAACAATATTCTCATGATCGGTGCAACTGGCGTAGGAAAGACCGAAATTGCCCGAAGACTCGCTCGATTGGCGGATGCTCCGTTTGTAAAAGTGGAGGCATCCAAATTCACGGAAGTGGGTTACGTTGGGCGTGATGTAGAGAGCATGGTGCGCGACCTGGTAGAGCAGTCGGTAAACATGGTGAAGGCCCGGAAGAAAGAAGAAGTAAAAGAAAAGGCCGCCCAGGCCGTGGAAGAGATTATTTTGGATGCACTTATTCCGCCACTGCGGGCCAATGGAGCGAAAGTAGCCGAAGCGAAAACAGATTTTGATTTTGAAGAAGAACCTACGTCTGATTCGGAGTTGAATGAACGGACACGCAATCTCTTTCGTGATAAAATCCGCAACGGTGAATTAGAAGAACGCAAAATTGAAATCAATATCAAGCAGGCTGGCACCGGAAATGTCGGTATGATTGGTGCGGGTATGATGGACGAAGTGTCCATGATGAACCTGCAGGAGATGATCAGCGGCATGATGCCCAAAAAAGCCCGCAAAAGGAAAGTGACTATTGCAGAGGCCCGGAAGATTTTATTGGAAGAGGAAGCTGCCAAACTCATCGACATGGATGAGGTGAAGGAAGAAGCATTGCGTAAGGCAGAAGATGCCGGTATCATTTTCATTGACGAGATCGACAAAATTGCTTCCGGCCATAGCAAAGGAAGCGGGCCTGATGTGAGCCGCGAAGGCGTGCAGCGCGACCTTCTCCCGATTGTAGAAGGCAGCACCGTCAATACCAAGCATGGAGTAATCAAGACTGACCATGTGCTGTTCATAGCAGCCGGGGCCTTTCACATTTCGAAGCCGTCAGATCTTATACCTGAATTGCAGGGCCGCTTCCCGATTCGTGTCGAGCTGAACAGTCTTACTAAGCAGGACTTTGTCCGGATTTTGAAGGAACCTAAAAATGCGCTTACACGCCAGTACGAAGCGTTGTTCCAGTCGGAGGGCGTAACCATTCGGTTTACTGATGAAGCTATTGATGCACTCGCTGAAATGGCGTTTACCATCAATGCTGAAATGGAAAACATTGGCGCGCGAAGATTGCAAACGGTGATCAGTCGACTGTTAAATGAATTCTTGTTTGACGTGCCTGATAAGATTCAAAGTGGAAGCCAACTGGAAATTACCAAGCAATTGGTGCAAGAAAAGCTTTCAGGCATTATGAAAAACAAAGACCTGAGCGAATACATTTTATAATGAAACGGGCAGTAGCAGCTTCTATAGTGGTATTAATTTCTTGCCCGTTGCTGGCCCAAAAAATTGACTCTGTTCGTGAGCAATATGTAGAGCGCTTTCCCGACTATTTTTTTCTTTGGCCGGTAATCAAACAACGCTCCACGTATATCGAGATTCAGCAGAACATAAATACCAACAATAAGATTACCTATAAGCCCAACAACTCCGCCAGCATGGGTTTTGGTATCTACATTTTTGAAGTCGGTGCCGAAGTTACGTTTGCCCTGCCATCCGATGATCAAAAGAATTTTTTGTATGGAAAGTCAGGCGCCTTTGACCTGCAGGCCAATCTTTTGGGAAAGAGTTGGGGTGGTGATATTTTTTACTCACGCTACAATGGCTTTTACCTGACAGACCCGGCAAAACCGGTGGCTGCCAATTCACCGTACCCACAGCGCCCGGATATTTTCACCAACAATATTGGTGTGAATGGGATTTATGTTTTCAACAAAAGCAAATTCTCTCTTCGGTCGGCCTACAATTTTGCGGAGCGCCAACGTAAAAGTGCCGGGTCAGTGATAATGACCGGCTCCATTAACTCCTACGAAATGAAAAATGACTCGGCTTTGTATGGCAAGGGTTATCACGCAACGTTTGGAAAAGACGCTGACGTGCGAAACTTCGAATCGTTTGCCGTGAGCATTGCCCCAGGCTATACTTATACAGCCGTGGCCGGCAGCCTTTTCTTAAATCTTTCGTTCGCAGTGGGGCCGTCCATACGCCAGGTAACTACGACCGTGGCTGATGTGGAGAGGAGTTCGTTTGGTGTCAGTGGCTTTGCCGATTACCGGGTTGCCATTGGTTATAACAGCGAGCGTTTTTTTACAGGCGTCAGCTTTGTTGGTCAGTCGCGGTCGGTGAAGTTTGAGCAAGCACGTATTTCAGCGGCCAGCACCACCTTCAAGATATTGTTTGGTTATCGCTTTCGCGAATTTGGTTTCCTCAAGAAACGCGCGACCGATGCAATTCATTTAATCGATCACAAGCGCTGACGTGTCTCTGATTTTTCTTTTGTAATATTCGCCCATGCGAAATAAGCTGGGTCTGATTGCTTTTCTTTTTGTCACTTCGGCTGCGGCCCAGCCCTACGATGTCATTCTACGGGGCGGCACCGTGTACGATGGCAAAGGTGGAAAGCCCTTCGTTGCCGATATTGCCCTTCGGGCAGATACTATTGCTTTTGTCGGAGACCTTTCATCAGCAAAAGCAAAATCGGAGTGGGATGTGAAGACCATGGCAGTGGCTCCCGGTTTTATCAACATGCTCAGTTGGGCCGATGGCACCCTGCTGGAAGACGGTCGTGCCATGAGCGATGTGAAGCAGGGGGTTACGCTCGAGGTGTTTGGTGAAGGTATAAGCGCAGGGCCGAGAAAACGAAAACCGGGTGATAAGCGATGGGCCACCCTGGGCGGATACTTCAATCATCTGGAGAAAAAGGGAATTGGCGTGAATGTGGCTTCATTAGTTGGTGCCACTACTGTACGCACCTATGTGCTCGGTTCGGTAGATCGAAAACCAAATAGCGCAGAGCTTCAACAAATGAAAAACCTGGTGAAGCAAGCTATGGAAGAAGGCGCGCAGGGTGTAGGCTCATCGTTAATTTATGCACCGGCCACCTTCGCACAGACGGAGGAACTGATTGAACTCTGTAAGGCAGCAGCCGCTTATCGCGGAATCTACATGACGCATATGCGGAGTGAGAGCGACAAAATTCTTGAAGCACTGGATGAAACATTTCGCATCGCTTCGGAGGCCAATATTCCTGCAGAGATTTATCATTTAAAAATCAATCACGCCCGCAACTGGAGTAAACTCGACCGGGTGCTCACCAAAATTGACAGTGCGCAGAAAGCAGGCTTAAGAATTTCAGCTAATATGTATCCTTATGTTGCCAGCGCAACGGGGTTGAAAGAGCGCGTGCCCGTGTGGGCTCAGGAAGGTGGACTCACTGAAATGCTGGGCCGTTTCAAAAAACCTGAGATACGGAGGAGAATTTTACTTGATATGCAAAACGGAGTGCCAACAAAAAACTCCGATGCAAAAGATGTTACACTGTTGGGTTTTAGAAAGGATTCGCTTTCAAAGTTATACAAAGGCAAACGACTGGATGAAGTAGCACTGCTTCATGGCAAAAACGCGGACGAAACCGTTTTGGATCTATTGACGGCCGATCGTTCTTCAATACCAGCCTTGTATTTCCTAATCTCAGAAGATAACATGCGTGCTATGTTAAAGAAATCCTACGTAAGCATCGGCTCTGACGCTGGTGCATTATCGTTGGAAAGAAAATTTACTGATAAGGGAGCACATCCGCGTGCCTATGGAAGCTTCGCGCGCTTTCTGGGTAAATACGTACGTGATGAAAAGCTCATTACGCTGGAAGAGGGGATCAGAAGAATAACATCACAACCTGCCGCCACACTTGGATTAACCGACCGTGGAGTGCTTGCTCTTGGGAAGGCGGCAGACATTGTTGTCTTTGACCCAACAGCTATTCACGACATGGCTACTTTCGATGCTCCCCATCAATATGCCTTGGGAGTAAGCCATGTTTTTGTAAACGGCATACCTGTATTGATAGATGGCGAGCACACGGGTGCATTGCCTGGTAGATGCCTTCGGGGAAATAGAAACAGTCAGAAGAAATGAAAGACCTCTTTTCCAATCATGCCCGTGAGTATGCTGCGTTTCGCCCGCATTATCCACAAGAGCT
>JAIENH010000738.1 GCA_019751475.1 Cyclobacteriaceae bacterium | reverse complement strand
TGGGAAAAAGTTATTGAGATGGTTCGACCCCCTATACTTCAGGCTGCTTAGAGATGCGACATTTTGGAATACACCCACTGAGGTTGGGATGATGAAGGAATTAAGTCTGGTATGTGAATGCTAAATTAAGCGCTCCCAATTTTTCAATCAGAGACTGTGCTCTGCCTAAATTCAGCTATCTTTGCGCCTCAATTTTGAGAAACAAGCAGATTTTAACGTTTTATGGAAGTAAGCAAGATCAGGAATATCGCCATTATCGCCCACGTTGACCACGGCAAGACCACGCTGGTGGACAAACTTTTGCATGCGGGACACCTTTTTAAGGATCATGAAAACCCCGGTGAGTTGATTATGGACAGCAATGACCTGGAGCGGGAGCGGGGTATTACCATTTTGGCGAAGAACGTTTCGGTGCGATACAAAGATTACAAGATTAACATTATTGATACACCAGGTCACAGTGACTTTGGTGGGGAAGTAGAGCGCGTATTGAATATGGCAGACGGCTGTCTGCTGCTGGTAGATGCCTTTGAAGGTCCCATGCCGCAAACGCGTTTTGTATTGCAGAAAGCATTGCAGTTGGGTCTTAAGCCGATTGTGGTGATTAATAAAGTTGACAAAAAGAATTGTACGCCTGATGAAGTACATGAGCAGGTGTTTGATCTCATGTTTTCACTGGATGCTACTGAAGAGCAGCTCAATTTCCCAACCTTCTATGGCTCGGCCAAGCAAGGTTGGATGAGCAAAGACTGGAAAGTGCCAACTACGGATATCAACACGTTGATCGAAGGAGTAATCGAGCACATTCCGCAGCCTCAGGTGGATGAAGGATTAACCCAAATGATGATTACATCATTGGAATACTCATCGTACATCGGTCGTGTGGCCATCGGTCGTGTGCAGCGTGGCACGGTGAAGCCAGGTCAACAAGTGGTGTTGGTGAAGCGCGATGGTACTATTTCTAAAACCCGCATTAAAGAAGTCTACATTTTCGAAGGCTTTGAAAAGAAAAAAGTAGAAGAGGTAAAGGCAGGAGAAATCTGTGCTTTGGTAGGTTTGGAAGGTTTTGAGATTGGTGATACAGTGGCAGATCCTGAAAAGCCGGAGGCTCTCAAGGCCATTGCCATTGATGAGCCAACCATGAGTATGCTCTTCACGATCAATAACTCGCCTTTCTATGCGAAGGAGGGAAAGTTTGTTACCTCGCGCCACATTCGCGAACGCCTGGAGAAGGAATTAGAGAAGAACCTGGCACTACGCATGGGTGAAACAGGCTCGGCCGATAGTTTCATGGTCTATGGCCGTGGTGTACTGCACTTGTCAGTATTGATCGAAACAATGCGCAGGGAAGGATATGAACTTCAAATCGGTCAGCCGCAGGTGATATTTCGCGAGATTGATGGTGTGAAGTGCGAGCCAATAGAAGAGTTGACAATCGATTTGCCGGAAGTGGTAGCCGGAAAAGCCATCGAAACGGTGTCCATGCGCAAAGGTGAAATGATCAACATGGAGCCGAAAGGAGACCGGATGATTTTAAAATTCATGATCCCGTCAAGGGGTATCATGGGACTTCGCAATTATTTGCTCAACGTAACAGCCGGTGAAGCTGTTGTGACACACCGGTTCAAAGAGTATCAACCATACAAGGGAGAAATACCTGGCCGTATCAACGGTTCGTTGATTGTGATGGAGCAAGGCGAGGCTATTCCATACAGCTTGCACAACTTACAAGACAGGGGCAAGTTTTTCATCAATCCCGGTGAGGCTGTATATGAAGGTCAGGTGATAGGTGAACACAGCCGCAGTGGTGATTTGGTTATCAACGTGACCAAAACAAAAAAGCTCACCAACATGCGCGCGTCCGGCTCAGAAGAGAAAATGAAAATCGCACCTGCCATCAAGCATACACTCGAAGAGGCTTTGGAATACATCCAGGCGGATGAATATGTAGAGGTAACGCCCAAGTCCATTCGTTTGCGTAAAATTCAACTCAACGAAAACGATCGTAAGCGCGAGCGCAACAAAGTGCTTGTTGGCTGATCTATGAGGAGGTTTGTTTTTCCGCTGGCGCTGATTTTTTCTCTGGCAGGCCTATGCCCGGCCTATGCACAGTCGCCCAAGTGGAAAAAGTGGGAGGTGAAAGGCGACACGCTTTTTAAGCGGGAGAATTTTAAAGGAGCTATTCAATCCTACAGCAAGGCAATCAGCATAAGCAAGCTGAAAGAAAAAGCAGCGTATAATTCATTGTACAAACGTGCGGTATCTTACTACAATGCTGGCGCATATCAAGAAGCACTAAAAGATTTGGATGTTTTCATTCCCGCCTTTCCTGATGTAGCTGAGCCCAAACTACTGAAAGCTTTTATCTATCGTGAACTTGGCGACAGCGAAAATCAACTGACTAATCTTGAAGCTGTAATAGCGCAGCAAGGCCCTGTGCCGGAATTACTAAAATGGCGCGGGCTCCTTTATCTTCAAAGCAGTAAGTACAATGAGGCTAAAAAGGATTTACTAATGGCGCGGTCTGCTCAAGATGAACCCGACCTCGAAACGTACCTTGGGCTTACCTATTACAACCTTGAGCAGAAGGATAGCGCCTTTGTGAGTTTTGATCGTGCCATTGTGCTGGATGCCACCTATCTGCCGGCTTATATTTACTCCGGATCAATTGCATTGGAAGAAGGTCGCTATGAATTGGCGCTGGAATACACAAACCTTGCTTTGCGCTTAGACCCTAAGAACAAAGAAGCAACTTTTTATAAAGGTGTGGCCCTGATTGAATTGGACAGGAAGGATGAAGGATGTCCATGTTTGAACCGGGCGTTTTATGCAGGCATGGATGAGGCGGGCGACTACCTGAAGCAATATTGTTTTGAAATAGAGGATTGACAGGTTTTTGAGGCGTTTACCTCAACATTCGATATTCATCCCTATTTTTACGCATGCCAGCGTGCCAGAAAGTCGCACAAAGGCACACAAGCATGGCAGAGCAAATTCTTATTCTCGATTTTGGTTCGCAATACACCCAGTTAATTGCCAGGCGCATCCGTGAGTTGAACGTGTATTGTGAAATCCACCCGTTCAGCAAAGTACCTGCCCTAACCCCAGACATTAAAGGAGTTATCCTTTCCGGGAGCCCATGCTCAGTGCGCGATGCAGGATCGCCAGATGTAGATCTTAGCTTATTCAAGGGTAAGCCTGTGTTGGGAATATGCTATGGAGCTCAACTTATCGCTCAAAAAACGGGTGGCAACGTGTTGCCATCGCAAATCAGGGAGTACGGCCGCGCGCGCCTCACTACGGTTGATCATCACAACGAATTGCTAAAAGAAATCTCCATCGACTCACAGGTGTGGATGTCGCATGGGGATACGATTGAATCCATTGCTAGCGATTATGACGTAATTGCCAGCACGCCCACGGTAAAGATTGCGGCCTTCAAGAAGAAGGGCCAATCGTTGTTTGGTATTCAATTTCATCCGGAGGTAACGCACACGTTGGAAGGAAAAAACCTGCTTCGAAATTTTGTGGTGCACATCTGCGGCTGTGCGCAAGATTGGACACCCGACCAGTTTGTAGATGCCACGGTGGAAGCATTGCAGAAAAAATTAGGCAACGATAAAGTTGTGATGGCATTGTCTGGCGGGGTGGACTCTACGGTAGCGGCCACCCTGGTACATAAGGCCATTGGTAAAAATCTCTATTGCATTTTTGTGGATAACGGATTGTTGCGCAAGAACGAGTTTGAGCAAGTGTTAGCATCCTACAAAGGCATGGGTCTGAACATCAAAGGAGTTGACGCACGCGAAAAGTTTTATACAGCGCTAAGAGACTTGTCAGACCCGGAAGCAAAACGAAAAGCCATCGGTCGCACATTCATCGAAGTGTTTGACGAAGAAGCACACAAAATAACCGATGTGAAGTGGCTTGGCCAGGGTACCATCTATCCGGACGTGATTGAGTCAGTTTCCGTTAAGGGCCCTTCGGTCACTATTAAGTCGCACCACAACGTGGGTGGCTTGCCGGAAAAGATGAAACTCAAAGTAGTAGAGCCCCTGAATACACTTTTTAAAGATGAAGTGAGGCTGGTGGGCAAGACCCTGCAAATCGACCCCACGATACTTGGGCGTCATCCATTTCCTGGCCCTGGGCTTGGAATTCGCATCCTGGGAGACATTACACTAGAAAAGGTACGGATATTGCAAGAGGTAGATTATATTTTCATTCAGGGATTGAGAAAGCATAACTTGTACGATAAAGTGTGGCAGGCGGGAGCCATGTTGTTGCCGGTGCAGGCGGTGGGTGTGATGGGTGATGAGCGCACCTACGAGCGAGTGGTGGCTTTGCGGGCCGTAGTAAGTGTGGATGGCATGACAGCCGACTGGTCGCACTTGCCGTATGAATTTCTCAGTGAGATGTCATCAGAAATTATCAACAAAGTAAAAGGAGTGAACCGCGTGGTATACGATATTAGTTCAAAGCCACCGGCCACTATTGAATGGGAGTAGTATCTATGTTTCGCCAAAAAACGTTTACGATTTCCTTTCTTGCCGTAGTGCTTTGCATGGGAACGGTGCATGGAGCAGTCGCTCAGGATTTCAAGCGTCAATACAAAAACGCCAAAGATTTTTTTATGGAGGGGAAATACAACCTCGCCATGGAGGCATTCAAGCCGCTGATCTCCTACGATAAGAATAATCCTTACTCAGAATACGCTTCTTTCTACTATGCTCAATCCGCTTACCGACAACGGTTCTTCGCTGTAGCGAAGGACATGCTGCTTAGCATCAAAAAACTGTATCCAGAGTGGGACCAGATGAATGAAGTGAATTACTGGTTGGCAAAAATTTATTTCGAGCAGCGCGAATATTTTCAAGGCATGCACATGCTGCAGCAAGTGCGCCAGGAGGATTTTATTGAAGTGCAAGAGATTGGAAAAATCAAACGATTCTACTTATCGCAGATTGCAGACCCGGAAGTATTACGGATGATGTGGGAAGAATATCCGCAGGATGCCGAGGTAGGCACACGATTGGCTACGGCTATTAGTCGACAGCCTTTTTTGCAACAAGATCGCGCACTCCTTGATGCCGTCATTAGTCACTTTGGACTACCTCGCGATCAATTTTCAGCCGCTTCGCAGGCCCAACTTGTATTCAAAGACAAGTATAATGTAGCAGTTGTCTTTCCTTTTCTTACCTCTACGCTCGATCCGTCTCCAGCTAAAAAGCAAAATCAGTTGGTGCTTGATCTCTATGAAGGCATGCGGATGGCAGCTGATACGTTGAATAAAACCGGTGTGCCCATCAACCTCCTGGCCTATGATACCGAGCGCAATCCAGAGGCATTGAAAAAATTACTGGAGGCTGATGAACTTAAAAATGCAGACTTAATTGTTGGGCCCATATTCCGCGAGGAGTTTAAGCCCGTGCAACAAATTTCGGAGTCGCGGCAAATAAATATGATCAGCCCGGTGTCAAACAACTCGGAATTTACGGGGCAGAATCCGTTTGCCTTGTTGTTTCAACCTTCATTGGAGACACTGGGTAGCAAATCAGCCGATATGCTGGCCAAACATACGCGCAACAAAAAGTGCATGGTGCTCTATGGTGACACACCGAAAGACTCCATCATGGCAGCCAATTTTATAAAGCAAGCCGGTACCGTTGGTTTGAATGTTGTTTGGTCAGAAGAATTCCGTAAGGAAACAGCCGCGCGTATCATCTCCATTCTGGCAACACCAACTGAGTTTGATGAATACAAGAACCCAATTCAATTTAAGATGAAGATCGACAGCATTGGCAGCATCTTCGTGGCTTCGGATAATCCGCTGATTTATACCAAAGTGATCAGCAGCGTGGAGACCCGGGGCGACTCCGTGG
>JAIENH010000286.1 GCA_019751475.1 Cyclobacteriaceae bacterium | reverse complement strand
GGCTTTGGGTTTTGCGGCTGGATGTGCGGCCTTTGGCAAGTGTGCTGCCCGGGTCGGCCTCACTGTCGGGTTAGATATGCCTAAATCTGCTCAAATTCGAGGTTTGGTCGCGAGAATTGAAGTCGCGGGTGCAAGAATTCTAAATGCGGAAGCGAGAATACTACTCGCGGATGCTCCATTTCTCCACGCGGTCGCAAGAATTCTCCACACGGACGCGAGTTTTGAAGTCGCGGGAGCAAGAATACTACTCGCAGGTGTGAGAATTCTACTCGTGGAAGCTCCAATTCTAAAGCAGGTCAGGAGATTTCTAAATCATCCTGCCTACTTTATGAATCAGGGTGCTTACTTCTTATTCAGCGGTCGATCTTGTGAACTTCAGTCCGCTTACTTGCTTGTATTGGGGGCTAGATGCGCCAAAAAGGGACTTTACATACTGTTTTACGTCCTGCGCTACGTCCAAAATGCCTGTCGTTTCCCCGTAAAGGGCTTTGTCTCTCGCGATACGGGCGTTGCTTAACGCAGTGGTCGCAGAAATTACGGCTGTGTTCTTTGCTCTAAGGTCTGTCAGCAAGGTGTTAAGCGTTGCCACTTTCAATTCATTCTCGTTGGGGAGATATTTTGGCTCGGCTGTTAAGGTTGCAATCAGTTGAGCGAAGTGGTCTATCAACTTGTCGTAACTCTGTTGCGAAGTGGATGCTGTTTTTACGGGTTCAGCTCCCGCAGCCAACGATTTTGCATCGGGCTTTTCAACAGCCTTTGCTCGCTTGCCTTGAATCTTGTTGTTGGTTGTCTTCACATCGTCCACGGTTTGCGCTGCTGCCTCTGTTGCTGCTAAAGCATTTACGATTTTAGTTGATAACGGTTTGAGTGGTTTGAAAGCCAACTCCCTTGCATTGGTCGCATTATCGTAAGCTGTCTTAGCCACTTTTACTGCTTGCAGTGCTGCAATTGCCCCTGTGTTTTGGGTGGTCAAAGCTGGCAATTTTAATGCCGCTTTGCTTGGATTGTACGTTGCTCCATAGCCTGTACAAAAGCTAATGAGATCCTCGAAGGTCGCTACATTCTTAGCATGACCTGTTTCTGTGGTACTTGCCATTGTGTTTTGAATTTAAAGGTGGAACATTAGAGAAAACTATACGGCTATAACGAATAGAATATAGCGTTAGTTGTATGAGTGAATCGTAAATAACTTCGATGAATCACAACTTCATAGAGTAACTAAAAGGTCAATAACAATTCAAGTCACTAAAGATGACATTTTTACATCCTTTTTTATTGGGGAGTTTACAAAAGTAGACAAGAGGGTAAAAAAAGCGGGCTTGCAGTTGCAAGCCCGCCCTTGGGAAGAATAGTTGGCAAATTGCGGATCGTCACATACGCTCTCCCAAGTACTTCAAGTGTTAAACCTGTAAACTATGAAAACTTAATCAAAGCTAACTTACATATTGGATGCAAGTAATTTCGAGCGATTAGAAGAGAATTAGAATTTATTGACTTGTTTGAAAATGACAGTCATTTGTGTGCCTTGCCCTAGTGTTGAATCAACCTCGATTGTTCCGTTATGGATGGAAATGATTTTTTGACAAAGGGACAGCCCTATCCCGTGGCCTCTTATTTTTGAGGTGCTGTCTGTTCTATAAAAAGGCTGAAATATGTTTTCTAGTTCACCTTTTGCTATACCCGGCCCATTATCAAAGATTCGAATTTCCAGCTCATTTTTTGAGCAAATCAAAGAGACTGTTGCCATTTTATCATCGGAGAATTTACAGGCATTTTCAATCAGGTTTTGTAGAGCCGTTTTTAATAGATAAAGATTTGCTTGCAGGTAAAGGTCTTCTTCATTGTCAGGCATAACTACAGTGTGTATATCTACTTTGTAGGAAGAATTTTGGGCGTGAATATTTTCTCTGACTTCCCAAAGTACTTCATCAATCCGAATACGAGAGGTTGCCAAACTCATATTGTTTTGATCTAAATAGGCGAGATCGAGTAAACTATTCGAAAGCTGGTTCAATTCCTTTATATCATCCAAAACGGATTGAATAATTTCTTTGTATTCTTCTGTAGAGCGGCTATTTAAAAGTGTTACTTCTAACTGAGAAGTAATTTTTGTCAGGGGATTCTTCAATTCATGCGAAACATTTGTGAGAAACGTCTTTTGGAGCGTAAAGGAATTCTCAATCCGACCAAGCAAGTTATTGAACATAGATACCAAGTTACCGATCTCATCTGGTTTCTCGGTATTGTGCAGACGTTGACTTAAATCTATTGTTGAGATATTTTGAACGTCTGTTACAACTTTCTGAATTGGCCTAAGTGCGCGGCCTGCATAAATCCAACCTGCTACTCCGACTATCGCAACCATTGTGGAGAATAGTGATACCAAAATTCTCCTGAGCGTCTTCAATCGGGACTGGCCTTGTATGTCTACTGCACCAGCAAGAACTATATAAGAATGACCTTTGTCTTTGAACGTGATGCCAACAATGTCAAATTCCCTTTGCGAAAATCGCTGATCACCTTTCAATTTGATTTTTTGTAGCTGAGATGTTGGCACATCAAATTGTATTGTATCATTATTTGTGTAGATTTCTTTTTCTTGCTCGTCAAGAATTGAGATATTCTCACAGAATAACACATCATGCTTAGAAAGATCAATGGTTTTCAAAAGTGTAGAATCAACCTGTTCAACTTTCAGCAGGAGAATAGCGGAAGTAATGGCTTTTTCTCTTAGCCTCCTGTAAAACTCATCTTCGGTGCTTTTTTGGGAGAAGTAATAAATCGTAAAAAGAGACGCTAACAAAATACTACTTACTAATAAGGTAAATTGAAGGGTAAGGCGTGATCGTATTTGCATAATCTATTCCTCCTTTAGTACGTACCCCATACCAAATTGTGTATGAATCAACTTTTTGTCAAATTCTTTATCAATCTTTTTGCGAAGATAGTTGACATATACTTCGACCATATTCGTACCTGTATCAAAATCCACTTTCCAAATATTTCTTGCCAACTCTGCTCTTGAAATTACTTTCCCAGGATTATTCAAAAAGTATTCGAGCAGTGCGAACTCTTTTGCTGTCAATTCAATATTTTTTTCTGAACGACTTACCGTTCTTTTGTTTACATCCAATTTCAAATCACTTAAACTCAGAATATTTTCCTCTTGCGTCAATCGGGTTTGGCGTTTGATGAGTGCTTTGATTCGCGCCAGTAATTCTTTGAACTCAAAGGGCTTTACCAAGTAATCATCTGCACCGCAGTCAAATCCAGATACAATTTCGTCTGTTGTACCCAAGGCAGTAAGCATTAAAATGGGTGTCATTACATCTGCTTTCCGTAGCTGAACGCATAGACTTTTACCATCTAAGCCGGGTAGCATGATGTCTGTAATGATTAACTGATAGTTATTGCTCAAAGCCAGATGTTTTCCTGTGATCCCATCAGTGGCCGCATCTACGTCATAGCTATTTTCCTCCAGCCCTTTTTTAATGTACTGAGTTGTTTTTGGTTCGTCTTCAATCAAGAGAATCTTCATTTTATAAATGTAGGAACTTAGGTCTACTTATGTGTTTGGTGGAATTAGAAATTTATTAGATGATCTCGCAGCTGCATTAGGTAGCAATATTCTCCTTAATTTTCCATCTAAACCAAGCCCTCACATGGAACTTTATATTGTGATAATTTTTGTTCTTGGCTACTTGGCCATTGCGTTAGAGCATCCCATCAAAATTAATAAAACCGCTACTGCATTAATTACAGGTGTACTGTGCTGGACTTTATTTGCATTAGACGTACCGAGTCTTTCACTATTGGAGAGTTCACATTATTCTATGTTTGCCCAAAGTATTAAAAATGGAATGGGCTTATCGAGTGAAGCACTCTACAGGCTCTTCATTAAGACTGAGCTTTCGCACGTTCTCAGCCAGATAGCCTCTATTCTTTTCTTTTTAATGGGAGCGATGACTATTGTTGAATTGGTGGACGCTCATCACGGTTTTCGGTTCATTACAGACCGAATTAAAACAAAAGATGTAAGAAAATTGCTTTGGATAATCTGCCTGGTTACCTTTTTTCTTTCAGCTATCCTAGATAACCTAACCACTGCTATTGTGATGGTTTCGTTGATTAGGAAGTTAGTGCATGACAAGGAGAAACGGTTATTTTTTGCCGGCATGATTATCATTGCTGCCAACGCAGGTGGGGCATGGTCGCCTATCGGGGATGTGACTACTACCATGTTGTGGATTGGAGGTCATATTTCAACACTTGCTATTATTAAAAATCTTTTAGCACCCAGCTTGGTTTGTCTTTTAGTTCCGCTGATTTATTTGAGTTTTAAATTGAAGGGAAATTTGCAAGAGGGATCGCACTCCGAATCGGTAAAAGATGAGGTATATGTAAAAGGTGGGAAGACCATGCTTTTCATTGGTGTAGGGGCACTCATTTCGGTCCCTATCTTTAAAACGATTACGCACTTACCGCCCTACATGGGCATGCTATTGGGCTTAGGGGTGATATGGGTTGTCTCTGAACTTATCAATCCTGACTTGGACGAAGCTGAAAAGCGCAAGTATTCGGCTGCTAATGCTCTTTCCCGAATAGATGTTTCGAGTGTACTCTTCTTTTTCGGAATACTATTGGCAGTAGGTGCGTTGGAATCTATGCAGACCTTGCATCATTTTGCAACCTACTTAAGCGAATTGCTGGGTGACAATCGGATCATTATTACGCTGATCGGGGCAGTATCGGCTATTGTTGACAATGTACCATTGGTGGCAGCTTGTATGGGGATGTATTCTTTAGACGTATATCCTATTGACAGCATGATCTGGGAATATCTGGCTTATTGCGCTGGCACGGGCGGAAGTCTATTAGTGATTGGTTCTGCGGCTGGTGTTGCCGTGATGGGCATGGAGAAAATGGATTTTATATGGTACCTGAAGAAGATTAGCTTCTTAGCGTTAATAGGATACTTGGGTGGAGCGTTTGTTTATCTTATCTTTTGACTAATGTCATAAAGAGGCCATCAGATTACGTCCTCAATTTTCTCAGAAGGATTTTGTTTGTTCAGCAATAAACCAATTGTCATCATCAATCCCGTAAAAACAATTACAATGAAAAGGACACCTTCACTTAAGCTCTTAATGCGTTGACTCTCCGGAATGCTGTAGAATAAAAGTATCGTTATCAAACCGCGAGGAGCTATTAATGTTAAGGGGGCTGAATTTACTTTCAAAATGAACCTCAAAAAAACAAACCGAAGGATTAACGTAATCAGGATGATTGCCAATCCTATCAAGAGAACTTCAGATGAACCCAGAAGTAACAAATTGATGGAATACCCAAAAAGCAGAAAAAAGAACGTGCGAATAATGAAGGCCGTTTCAGCCGTCATCAACTTTAGTTCACGAGTCACATCACTAAGGCGATCAAACGATAAGAACTTATGTACAATTGGGAAATCAAACAACCGGAAATTATTCAGTACCAATCCAAAACATAACACTAAGATGAGTGAGGGGAGATGTAAAGACTTTGCCAGCGAATAAGTCAAAATAATAATGGCAAACGTGAGGAAAAAACGAATATGAGTTGTGGCGTGGTTAAGTAGGAAAATAAGAAAAGCTGTACTAGCGATTGAAATAAGAAGAATAAGAAGAATATCTCCGCCAAAACCAACCAACGAGCCAAAACCAGATGTATGATCAGCAATACAATAGTTAAAGGCAATAATTCCCAAAATATCGGAAAAGGTACTTTCATAGATCACAAACTCCTTTTTTTCTTCGTCCATGGCACTGACGCTGGGTATGGCTATGGCACTACTGATAACTGATAGTGGAATAGCATGAACTACCGC
>JAIENH010000811.1 GCA_019751475.1 Cyclobacteriaceae bacterium | reverse complement strand
TGCGCCAGCAATGTTTTGCAAGAGTATGCCACCGTTAACGTTCTCCGCCAACACGTACCGGCCTACTCCTTTTACCTCCACATCTCCGTTGTTGATGGTGGAAACAAGCACATTGGTGTTAGCGGGGACTTTAATAGTAAAGTTCATCTCATAATCATACTCCTTATCACAATCTCCATCTCCGTTGCAATTGTTCCAGTCATAACCCCAGCCGTTCCACCGGGGTCGCTTGTCACTATGCTTTTTACCTTGTGGTCTCTTACCGAAGTCAGTACAAGTGCCTTGCACATATAAGAGAATCGTGTCGGCCCGATCGATTACGCCAAGTTGTATTTCCTGCTTGCCTTTCTCCAGGCGGGCCTGCGTTTTCCCGGTGATCCGTCTTAGCACTTCCACTACAATGTTAGTACCGGCATGTCCCTCTACTTTCACATCACCATTAATATTCTGTACCATCAGGGTGTTGTTGCCTGCCTTCTCGAAAGAAAATTCTTTTCGGATTGTTTCGTTAAATGTCTGTGCCGTGAGACTGCCCGCAATGAGCAATAGCATGGTTGTGATAAATGTTTTCATTATCAAAGGGGTTAAATCAATGTGTTAATACTCTCTTCAATGCGACTCTTCACCTCGCGCGGGGTTTTGTCACTTTTCAATAACTTCTTCAACTCGCTTACTGATTTCTTCTCCTGGATAGCAACCATCAACTCTGCCAGGCTTACCTGCACCAAGGGTGATTCTTGCCGGGTGATGGAGCGCACCAGTTCTTCGCGCACGTGGTCTTGCGATACGTATGGTTTCAAAGCATCCAATGCTGCCAGTCGCACGTTGACGTTGGCATCTTCATTGAGTGTTTTGATCAGGGCGCGTGTCACACGGTCACTTGCCAGGTCGAGATCGTTGGTGAGGCTCACTGCCTTGAGCCGCTCGCTGACAGACTCTTTCTCCAGCAGCGATAGCAACATCATCTCCTTGAGCTCACTTACCTCCTGGGTTAGCTGCTTTACATCTGGGCTCGCTGCACGATTGGTCAACCAATAGCCACCAAGAAATCCGACCACCAACAACGCACTGGCCCACGCCAGCCGTGGCAGGAAGATGTTCCACTCCGGAAAGGAAAAAGAAAATGTGCTGCGCCTTGCTCTTCTTTTTTCTTCCGCCAGCGAAGAATAAAATGTATCATCCAATCGCATGGATGGCCTACCCATATCAACTTTCGCCAGGTGCTGATCAAGCAGCTCAAGGTCTTTCAACTGGGTGAGATCAACCACGCCTTGCTCAATCAATTTTTCCAGGTCGGCCATCTCGCCAGCCGACAGCGTGCCGTCATTGAACCGGGTCACCAACGCATCAAATTTCTCCTTTTCCATACGCTCATTCATTTTAAGGTCACATCAACTTTTCCAACTGCTGATAAACAGATTTCAGTTCCTGGAGCGCTCTGAACACTTTTACTTTCACCGCTCCTTCTGTACAACCGAGTATCTCTCCAATCTCCTTATACTTTTTATCCTGGTATTTACTCAACAGCAAGACTTCGCGCTTGTCTTCCGGCAGTCGCTCCAGCGCCAACGCCAGCATCTGGTGTTCCTCCAGTTGCTGCCATTGGGTAGACCGGTCTTCGCTGTGGCTCAACTTGTTTTCCCAGTTCTCTACCGGCTCCTTCAGTCTGATCTTGTTTTTCCGGTAGTGGTCATGCCCCACATTTCGCGCAATGTGAAACATCCAGGTTTTAAAATCGCCCTCTCCGCGAAAGAGGTGCCGGTATTTCAATATCCGCAGGAAGGTATTTTGCACCAGGTCTTCGCTCAGTTCCTGGTCTTTGTTCATACCATAGAAGAAGCCATAGAGCGGGCGTTTGTAGCGCTCAAACAAGAGGCCGAGCTTGCCCAAGTCGCCCTGGCGCACGTTTTCCATCAAAGTATTATCAGCAAGCGCTTCCAAATCCGGATTTTCATGTAGGGTAACTCCCTGTAAACTCAATCGTTACAAATTGGGGAAAATAATTTTCAAATGGGTTATATTTCGTACGTGAAATAGTCATCAAAATGGTATTACGAGACCATTCATAGATTAAACAATAACAGATGAAACAATCGCTCCTATGGCTGGCCTGCCTGGCCTTAATCGTATCCTGTGTGAAAAAGCCTTCCGGTAAATCCGGGTTTGACAAACTGGTGTGGTCGGATGAATTTGATACACAAGGACAACCAGACTCCACCCGGTGGAACTACGACCTGGGTGACGGCTGCCCCAACGTGTGCGGCTGGGGTAACAACGAGTTAGAGTACTACACGAGCGACCCCAAGAATGTACGCGTGGAGGGCGGAACACTTGTGATTGAAGCGCACAAGGAAGAGCGGGGCGGCAAGCCGTACACATCTACACGCATCGTGAGTAAGTTAAAAGGAGATTGGCTTTATGGCCGTATCGAAGTAAGTGCAAAACTACCTCGTGGCAAAGGCACATGGCCTGCCATCTGGATGCTAAGCACCGATTGGAAATATGGGGGTTGGCCTGCCAGTGGCGAGATCGACATCATGGAGCATGTGGGTTTTGATCCTGGCATAGTTCATGGTACTATCCATACCGAGGCATACAACCACGGCAAAGGCACGCAAAAGGAAGGCAAAATCACCGTGCCTGATTGCATGGATCAGTTTCATCTTTATGCCATCAACTGGAATGAAGATAAAATCGATTTTTTTGTTGACGATAAACTCTATCACACCGTAACGCGCGACCCAAAAGAAGATTTTAAAGGCTGGCCCTTTGACCAGCGATTTCATCTGATCATGAATGTGGCCGTGGGTGGCAATTGGGGCGGCATGCAGGGCGTGGACGAATCCATCTGGCCGCAGCGCATGGAAGTTGACTACGTGCGGGTGTATCAGTAAAGACTAGCTTTGCGCACCGCGCAAGTTGTGTAACCGGTTGCGCTCGTCTTGCAATTCCCGGGAGAGTTTCATCTGGCGCTCCAATGCTTTACGCTTGTATTCTTCAAATTCCTTTGAAATAGAATCAATCATACTTTTGCCTTCATGCAGCGAAGACTGAATAAACTTCAGCCTGCCACTCACAAGTGCCAGGAGCAACAACAATCCCACCACAACGATGGCCACCAAGCCGATGAATGCAGTCTTGAGAAAATTGAAACCCAGCACGTTAATGTGTGTACCTGCGTAAGTCATTTCTTCCAATTCTGCATTGCGCTGCTGTAGAGAAGCTACCGTCTGGCTCAATTCAGTTTCAAGACGCGCAATGGTGGCATTCGCATCTTGCAAAGAGGTGCCTAGCCGGTTGACAGAATCTTTGTTGATTTTCCAAAATCCATCGAGCACAACCTCCTTTATTACCTTGTATTCGCCATACGTCTGCGAACGTGATTTCATCAATGAATACCGTTGGTCAACTGTGAGACCTGGTTCCGTGAGCGCTGAGGCCGCTGTTTGGGCTATTGCGGAATAAGAGCCAAAAACAACGAATAGGATGGTAAGCGTTTTCATAAACAATAGAATTAAATGGAAGGTCAACTTACTGTATTATCAACTCACATCCTGCCTAAACTTCTTTCGGGTGAAAAATAATCCGGTCAACGCCTTATAAATTCGATTGACGGCTACTTATGCCCGTGGCGAAAGGTCTTCTTATGGTGCCCTCCCTCCGGCACATAGGTAAATTCAATCACACTCGCATTCACTGCCTTGCTTCCGGGATTTGAAAACTGATATCCCAGGGACAACATCCAATGATCTGTAACATAGTAAGCAGCCCCCAGTGTGGTTTCACCGAGGCTGTGGCTGCCCGAAATGTTTTCTGCCACCAGGAGGAGTTTCTCATCCAGCAAGGGGTGCTCGATACCCGTCTGTATGCCAATGTCTTCTTCCTGAGGAAATAAAAAGCTACGGTCTTCCGGCCCGAAAAATGAGTTGGTAGCACCGAAAGCACCGGTGATAATTTTTGTTTTGAGTTTTGGTATGACAGTGACGAGATTCAGGTAATTATAACTACCAAAGTGCGTCCCCGCAGAAGCACCCGTCTGCGTACCGATAGCCAATTTAAACACCTTGCTAAGTGCGAATGCTTTTTGAAAATTTATAGTGTAAAACGGATATACGGGAGGATTTTGGTTATCCGTATTAGAGATAATAAAGGGGCCACTTCAGGTATTGACGTTAAGCCCCAGGATGTTCACTCCAATCTCCGCACCTCTGCCCAGCCCATAACTGAAGGTAGAGTTAAACTGCACCAATCCAGAGCTTAGATTCAACTGTTGTTGAAAAAATGGTTTGGCTTTAGGGGTAATATCCGATGAGGGGACGTTGAATAAGTTCTGCTGGCCTTGTGCCTGAGTTGCCAGCAGCAACACAAAGACGAGAGCCGATAGACGAGAAAAAAGCCTTACTTGCATCATTAACTCACCGTAGCTCCCGGCTCCACATCTCCTTGCGGGGAAAGGAGTTTTAGTCTGCCTTCTGCATTTTCAGCCATCAGCACCATGCCTTGCGATTCAAGACCCATCATCTTTCGGGGAGCAAGGTTGGCAATGAATGTCACCTGCTTGCCAACCATCTCCTCCGGTGTATAGTATTTGGCAATGCCACTGAGGATGGTACGTGTATCAAGGCCGCTGTTGATGGTTAACTTCAGCAGCTTATCGGACTTTTGAATTTTCTCTGCAGCTACCACGGTGCCCACCCGTATGTCGAGTCTGTTAAAATCATCAATCAGCACCTCCGGCTTCAATGGCTTAGCGGGGGCCGGTGCGGCTGGTGTTGTATTTTCTTTTGTGTCCATTAGTTTTTTAATCTGGGCATTGATCACATCATCTTCAATTTTCTCGAAAAGCAAAGCTGGTTCATTCAGTACATGACCGGGTTTGAGCAGGTCGATGGAACCGGTGTCCTTCCAGCCTAGCTTCGGCAAACCCAGCATGAGGCGCAGCTTCTCCGCTGAGAAGGGTAAGAATGGACTGGAGAGCACGGCCAGGTTGGCGGAAATCTGAAGCGCAATGTTTAGCACCGTGCCTACGCGGGCCAGGTCAGTCTTCACAAGCTTCCACGGTTCGTTATCAGCCAGGTACTTGTTACCCAGGCGGGCCAGGTCCATGAGGCTGGCGGTTGCTTCACGAAAGCGGTACGCCTCAATGGAAGCACCAATGCGGTGAGGAAACTGACTGATCTCTTCTATGATTCGTTTGTCGTGGTCAGTAAGGGGGCCGCGAGGCGGCACATGGTTTTCAAAGTTCTTTTGCGTAAGCACCAGCGCACGGTTCACAAAGTTTCCAAAAATGGCCACCAGTTCGCTATTGTTCTTCGCCTGGAAATCCTTCCAGGTAAACTCGCTGTCTTTTGTTTCAGGCAAGTTGGTGAACAAGGCATAGCGCAGTACATCTGGCTTGTCGGGGAAGGTGGCCAGGTAGTCGTGCATTTCAATCGACCAGCCCCGGCTGGTGGACATCTTGTCCCCTTCCAGGTTCATGAATTCATTGGCCGGCACATTTTCAGGTACAATGTATTGGCCGGAGGCGTGCAGCATGATGGGAAATATGATGCAGTGAAACACAATATTGTCTTTGCCAATAAAGTGTACCAACTGCGTCTCTTCATCTTGCCAATATTTCTTCCAGTCATCGGCCTGCACCTTGCCAAAGTCTGACTGCGGTGTGGCATATTTCAATTTGCCAGTACTGAGTTCCTGAAACAATGCTCGCGTAGCCGATATGTAACCGATGGGTGCATCAAACCAAACGTACAGCACCTTGCCCTCTGCACCCGGCAGCGGCACCTTGATGCCCCAATCCAGGTCGCGGGTCATGGCGCGGGGCTGAAGGCCTGCATCAATCCACGAC
>JAIENH010000515.1 GCA_019751475.1 Cyclobacteriaceae bacterium | reverse complement strand
CTAAAGGACTCTGTCATTACCTATTCCGCCTCAGGATTTGAAATTATTCCCAGCGGAGGTTACGTTATTACCGGGTCGCGGAATACAATCCGGACAAGCGACCAGCAAGCCTTATTTACCAAGCCATTGGTAATCACGCTTGATGCCAATGGGAGTTTGGTAAAAAAGGTAATTGGCGCTAACGGCCTTTCAGGTAAGGCCGTTACCGTAAATTCTGGTGGAAATTTTCTGATTTTAAGTACTGACAATGATAGCCAAATGGTACTTACGGAACTAAAAGCATCTGATCTAACCTCCTCATGGTTTAATGCCTACGGTGCAGGCGATGGTCTTACCCTGGCTAGGCGCCTCTTTCTGGATGAAAACAGCAAAGTATATTGGGGTGGCTTTGTACAAAAGACGCTTTCCGGCATTCGGTTTATTCGCACAGCACAAAAATCTCAAAACACAGACTTTGATCTTCTGTACAAATCTTCTCCTATCTCTACTGCCTCTGATTTTTGCCGCTTTGGTTTTGACTTTGCTTTTATCGGAAACTCGACTGCCGATAGCCTCTTTGTAAAGCGAATTACCCGCGATGGAATTGTGGCTTTTTCAAAGTCGTACACCTTTCCGGTGGGTAGTGTGGCCCCTGTTACCGTTACGCCCAACTCCGTTAATTCAACGCAAGACGGTGGCTTGGTAGTGCTAGCCACGGTAAACAAAGCCGGCACGCAGATATCTGACAATGACTATGCCTTACTAAAAATCAATGCCTTTGGAGAACCTAGTTGGACGCAGATTTTTGGTAGCCCGCGTTTTCAAGACAATGGTGTGTCTGTGCTGCAGGCAAGCAATGGAGGCCTATGGGTGCTGGGCACTACTACACAAGGTGGTATTGCGATAATCACCCTAACGAAGACAGATAAGAACGGAAAGATTGAGTAGTCATGTTTGTTAACTGAATTAAGATTTTTTGATATGAGAAGATTAATTACCGCTTTTGCCTTTTTTCTTTCCTGCCCTACATTACTTTTTGCACAAGCACCTGGGCCGGCTACAGGTTTTGTTGTGGACTATACAGGCACCACACCTTCTGTAATCAAATTGAATTGGGTTGCTCCATCTCCTGCTACTAATCTCACGAGTTATTTGATTCTTGCCAGTGATGTAGGCTTCGGGTCAATAACTGACCCCACTAACGGCTTTACTGTGTCAAATCTTACGAACCTCAGCGGAGGGAGCGGTGCTTTTAATGCAGGTCTCGTGCTTACCTACAATGGGTTCACAGGAATTACCGCTGGGAAACAATATTTTTTTAAGATCTATGCTTATAACAATGCCGGTGCTGGCCCTCCTACGTATGCGGCTGCGGCAACCGCTACCGGTTTTGCAGAACCTGCGCAAGCAACTAATATCGTATTCTCAAATCGTCAGGCCACCACACTTACTGTTAACTGGACCAATGGAGGAAGTGCAGGAGCAAGCCGGATTGTAGTAGGCCGCGCAACAAGTGCGGTTACATTTACCCCAAGCGATGGCACCCCGCTCACAGGAGCCTCGGGAACACCAAGCACAGATTTTACAGATGCTGTGAATGGGGATCTAGGAGGTAACCGTCTCCTTTTTTCTGGATCTGGAAGTGGCCCAATCAACATTACTAACCTCTCGGCTGGTGTTACCTATTACTTTGTAGTATTAGAGTTTTCTGGGTCAGGCACATTGATAAACTATAATATTGCCACCGCCACCGGCAACCCCGCTAACCGGACTACCCTTCCCGCACAACCAACGAGCGAAGTTACCGGGGTAACGCTGACCTCGAATGCTGTTGGCGCAGCGGCTATTACATGGTCGGTAAATGGAAATGGTGCAAACAGAATTATTGTAGGAAAAAAGAATACAATTGATGGAACACCCAGTGACGAGACGACCTACACGTCCAATGCTTCATTTGGATCGGGTACTCAAATTGGCACAGGGAACTATGTAGTCTACAATAACAATAGCCCTAATAACCGAACGGTAACAAATCTCCAAAATGGAACGTATCAATTTCAATTTTTCGAATACAATGGAACGGGGGGCAATGAGAATTATCTTGTACCAGCCACCAATACTTATACCGTTGCAACAGAGCCGTCAGCACAACCCACCCTTCCAGTTGTAAGCAATTTTTTAAATGATGGCACTGGCTATGATGTAAGCTGGACGGCCGTACCAAATACACCCAACCCAACCGTGGATGGTTATATAGTCATTAGAAAACAAGGAAGTGCCCCAGGCACAGATCCAACTGATGGAACAACCTACAATGTAAACGATGTTATCGTAGCAGGTGAAACAGTAGAATATGTGGGTTCAGCCACTTTATTTTCTGATGCCGGTCTGACTGCTGGCACGCAATACTTCTATAACATCTACTCATATAACGGCACAGGTACTAATATCAACTATCGCCAAGCAGGTAGCCCGCTTTCAGTAAACCGTTTTACGCTACCTGCCGAACCAAGCGCTCAGTCAGCTGGCGCGATGGCATCAGCCTCTCAAACTTCCTCTCAAATTAGGGACATTACTTTTCCAGCTGCTACCGGTACACCATCTGGTTACTTGGTCGTGCGAAAATCCGGCTCGAATTACGGAACCCTGCCAACACCCGTAGACGGTGATTTGCCAACTGTTGGCAGCACTCTGGGAGAAGGAGTAGTAGTTTGGAATGGCGCGCTTCCTACCTCAAATAACTTTGATGATACTTCAGGACTTTTAGGCGCGCAAACTCAGTATTACGCAGTTTTCTCCTACAACCAAGCAGGTTCGGGTGGTGCTGCATCCTACAATTTCTTAAGTACATCACCCCTAACGGGAAATTTTACAACTGACTGTACCGAACCCACTGTTCAGCCCGGAGCAATGACCTTTAGCGGTACTTCCACTACTTCGACCAATGTAAATTTTACCCGTGGCAATGGTACTGGTGGCGTCATAATAATGGCTAAGCAGGGCTCCGCCCCAAATCCTCCTAGCCAAGGAAATACTTACTCAGCGGGTGTTAATAATGATTTCTCATTAGCAACTGATATTGGCGGTGGAACGAAAGTAGTGTACCGTGGTGTCGCCTCAGGTGCCAGCACTGCTACATCGCGGCCTGTTTCAGGGCTGTTGCCTAATACCCAATATTTCTTTGCAGCTTATGAATATAACTCAACGCTAAGTTGCTATAATCTAATAAGTCCGTCAGCAAATGATGTTACAACTCTTGGCTTTGTAACGGTGGTGACAAATACCACCAGCAATGCAACCGGTTCTTTGAATAGCAGCAGTACGAATAATGTGCTGCTAGGTTTCTCGGCCACCACTGCAGGTAATACAACCAATCTCACCGGTATTACAATTACAACCTCCACTACAGTGACCTCCAAGTTTACACGCTTGGGAATATGGGAATCATCCGACAATACATTTGGCAGCGATACTGAAATAGGATTCGTCAATAATCCTACCGGTACAACCATCGCGTTCTCAGGTTTATCATCTGCACTTTCGGGTACCACCAAGTACTATTTCATTGTAGCTAATATTGGCCCGTACGTTACATCTTCAACTGCAGCAGTTCAGGTTACTTTCTCGCCCACCACCGGTGGTAACATGACGTTCAGTTCGGCAAATACCCCAGCCGGTGCGGATGTAGTTGGTACCAACTATTCGTTTGTAGACGTTACCCCACCTGTAATAAACAGTGTAGCAAGATCAAACGGTAATGTCTTCTTGGGTGGGCTTACTCAGATTATCACTGTTACGTATGATGAGCCGATGAATAGTGGCACCTCTCCCACTATCACCTTCTCGCCTAGCACAAATTTTACTCCAAGCGTTGGCGCTTGGTCTGGTGGAAATACTATTTGGACTCAAACTTTTACCCACACGGGTGCCAGTGAGACCGTACCTACAGAAACTGTAACTGCCCTGGGCGCAAGTGATGTTTCTGGAAATGCCAATGTGGTATCAAACAATAACACCTTTGCCATTGATACTAAAAAGCCTCAAGCAACGGTCACCATTTCTACTGACCCTATTACTATTAGCAGCAATACCCAGACCGTAACAGTGACCTACGATGAACCTATGAATACAGGGTCAACACCTACCATCACATTTGTGCCAGCTAATGGAAACTTTACAGCCCCTGCTGGTTCATGGAATGGACCTGGAACTCAATTTACTCGCACATTTACTCACAATCCCACGCAAGAAACAGTTGTTGGACAAACAGTAAGCGTGGCCAACACTAGTGGCGCCACAGACATAGCTGGAAATGCCGATTTGGGAGCAACATCTCCAGGCTTCTTAATTGATACTAAACCACCAAAACTCACCAATATTTCTTCAGCCAATCTCAATGCAACCTACACCACCGGTGCAGTGATTGCAATAGACGTGACATTTGATGAAATTGTAAATGTGACGGCCACACCAACGCTTACTTTAAATGCTGGTGGCGGGGCAACAGCTTCGTATGTTTCTGGCACCGGAACAACCATTCTTACATTTAACTATACAGTAGGTGCTATTGGCTCAGGCCAAAATACAACTGACCTAAACGTAACTGCTATAGCTGGCACTATCCAAGATCAGCGCTTAAATAATTTTGACAATACGCTGCCGGGTTCAGCTAACCTAGCCAACAATAAAGACATTGCCATTGATACGCAACGACCTACCGTTCTCACCGTGCGATCAACCACAGCAAGTGGCTTTTATAATGCGGGGAAGATTATTAACATTGCAATGACCTTTGATGAACCCGTTAACATTACGGGTTTCCCGGTATTGGCTCTTAACACCACACCGGCTGCCAATGCTACTTACTTCTCTGGTTCCGGCACTACTGTTATTACATTCCGCTATACTGTCGGTGCTACTGAGAATTCTGCCTATCTTGACTATGTGAACACTTCATCGTTGTCACTGGCGGGAGGTGCTATTAAGGATTTGGTGGCCATTGATGCAACCCTCACCCTCCCAGGCTTGGGCGCCAATTCAATTTTCCCTAATCGAGATGTGGTGATTGATACTACGCCTCCAGTATTATCATCTGTACTGCCAGTTGACGACAAGTTTGCCGTTCCTCTTGGGGGCAACCTCACCATTAACCTGAATGATGCAAACACCAACATCCAAAAAAATACACTCACAGGAACTGCGTTTCGATTAAAGCGCATTTCTGACAATGCGGTGATCGGAAACATTGATGCTACTTCATCTGCAATAAGTGTATCCGGAGGGCAGGCCGTTATCAATTTAGCTGCGGCAAGTGTAGTGCCCGTAGCTGGTGAGGCTTATTATGTTGAGATTGACAATGGTGCACTGCTGGATATTGCGGGAAATCCATATGCCGGTTTCATGAATAATTCATCATGGAATTTTCAGATGTATTCTGTTCCATCACTTACAGGCACATCAGATATTGTTGGAACAAAGGCCTGCGTAGGGCAAAACATTACTGTAAACGGAAAGTACTTCTCTGGTTACAATACGCTTCAAGGCATCGCTTCTGTTACATTTTATGACAATGCAGGAGGAAATGCGACTGTTACATCTTCAGGTATCACAGTGATAAATGATACGCAACTCTCCGTACTTGTGCCTCCTACCGCTACAATCAATACCCAGACCAAGATAAAAATCACTAGTAAAAATGAAGGCCCGATTCCAGGGCTTGGCTCGAACGTAGGAGGTATTAGTGCAAATTTCTCTCAGTTGGTAGACTTAGGACCAACCTCTGCGCAGATGTCATTATCAACACTTGGTGCATTTGAAGTTTGTGACAATGGCTCTATAATTTCAAGAAACGTTAAAGTTACAGTAACC
>JAIENH010000315.1 GCA_019751475.1 Cyclobacteriaceae bacterium | reverse complement strand
AAAATCTGGAAGGAGACGATTATCCGATTGCTTAACCCGGTGATGACATACGAAATATTTCCACCCGCTCTTCTCACCGTGCTCAGGCGCCACATGAGAAATCCGAAGGCCTCCAGTTTTTCAGATGCTAACCTGACGCAGGCTTTGCGGCAATACGATCCAAAGCATCAATCAACTATTCTACTTTCTGACCTCGCGGAAGGAACTGTGTTTGGCATCCGAGGCCGATGGTTTAAAAAGGGGCCGGTAAGGCGAACGCGGGCTCTGTGCCGTGAACTGTCATCAAAACGAAATTACCTGGTGCCGGTTGACAGCCCGGTGGAGTCTGCCCAGTTGAGTTTGTTGAGCTAAGGCCCAAGTCTACGAGTGACCAGGCTATTGATTAATTCGCAAAAACGAAGGGGATGCAGTGTTCTCCAATGATCAACCTGAAGAGTGCCTCCCATGTTTATGTAGTGATCAATGTGGTACCTCCGCTGCTCGTCTTGAATAAACTCCGGAAAGTTTACTCCTGCAATCCAACCATTTAAATCCTCTACCTCCTCAAACCATTCTTCGTAGTAGGAATCATCTGAGCCGTGAAAATTCATCAAGTTCTCACCAATAAGAATGAACCTCGAAATGCTTTCTGCCATCAGCACTTCAAGAAAATTTCTCTTCAGCAGCATGATATCGTTATGGATGGCATCATTCCATTCACCAATCAACTCAATTGCAGCATAGCCCTGCTCGTAATCAGTAAATAACATTTTAAGGTAAAGCGTTTCAGAGCCAATCGGATCCCAGGCGGGGTGGATGTAGTAGCCGTAAATTGCATCCTGATAAAGATCGTAGTTGTATTCTTTACCAAAATAAGGTGATCGCTCGTCAAACGAAGGATCGTAATACTTCAGCCAATTGGCGTACGGCTCAAGGGTGTGCATTTACTTGCGGCTGTCCACCGCCTTACGCACCGAGCCATGCTGCTTGAGCAATTGCCTTGCTTCTTCGGCACCTATTTTCAATTCGTCCATGATCATACGCGTGCCGCGGTCGATGAGCTTGTTGTTGGAGAGCTGCATGTCAACCATTTTATTTCCCTTCACGCGACCCAGCAGCACCATAACGCTCGTGGAGATCATATTCAGCGTAAGCTTTTGAGCTGTGCCAGCCTTCATGCGGGTTGAGCCGGTGACAAACTCAGGACCCACCACCACTTCAATGGGATATTCCACCGCTTGGGCAAGCTCCGTCCCTTGATTGCATGTAATGCACCCAGTGACAATTCCATGAAGCCGGGCATCTTTCACACCGCCAATCACGTACGGGGTGCGGCCCGAGGCAGCGATACCAATCAAAACATCTTTTTCATTGATCGCAAAATGCAGAAGATCTTTCCACGCTTGTGCTGGGTCATCTTCGGCATGCTCTACCGCCTGACGAATAGCCTGATCGCCACCGGCTATAAGGCCGATCACCTGACCTTGCGGCATGCCATAGGTAGGAGGTATCTCGGAGGCATCTACAATGCCAAGTCGGCCGCTTGTGCCCGCACCAATATAAAAGAGGCGGCCGCCTGACTTCATTTTCTCTACAATCACCGAAACCAACGCCCCAATAGCAGGTATCACTTTTTCAATTGCAAGGGGCACCGTTTTGTCTTCACGATTTATATTCACCAGCAAATCGTGAATGCTCATTTTATCTAAATGATCGTAATGAGAAGATGATTCGGTGGTAGCGCTCACAATGATTTTTTTTAACGATTCAAAATTCGAGATAATACGAGACGATTGCTAACAAAAGTCAAAGATCGTGTTGGTGGTAGAGCGTGAGGCCGGCAATGGGTGTTTCCAGAATGTTTTTGACCGTAATGCCTTTGTCATTGGCTACCTGCCTTAAGATATCACTATAGTAAAAAGCAATAGACCCCACGAAATGCACCTTCGTGTGCTGGTAGTCTTTGTACTTCATCACGTTGTTTTCAAAAAACTCCAGCAGACTGTTGTACACCAGTTGGTAGCAGTAGGGTTCTTTCAGATGTTGAAAGATAAATTTTGAAAAGGTGGCGAGAAATGTGCTGGGTTTTTCCTGTTGATAAATTTTCTCCAGGAATTCTTCACGAGAAAAAGGGAACCGCTGTTGAAATTGCTTGGAAAGTTCTTCGGGCATTCGCTTACGCAAATAATCGAACAAAAGTTTTCTGCCAATAGTAGTGCCAGATCCTTCGTCCGCTAAAATCCAGCCAAGGTTGGCAACCTGGTCAATGATTTTTTCGCCATCGTAGTGGCATGAGTTTGATCCCGTACCCAAAATGCAAGCAATACCCGCTTCATGGCCGCAAAGAGCTCGTGCAGCTGCAAGCAAATCCCATTCAATTTCAACTTTCGCAACAGGAAAGAATTCTAAAAAAGCCGCACGAATCACATCCTGATTTTTGGAAGAAGAGACTCCGGTACCGTAGAAGAATATTTTCGAGACAGGCTCGGTAGCTTTTGGCAGCAGCGTTTCGCGGATAGTCGTTTTTAAATGTTCAATCGGCTGATAATACGGATTGAAGCCAGGGCTATTGGCCTGACCAATGCTGGACGATGTGAGCAGGCGCCAATCAATCTTTGAACTCCCGCTGTCGGCTATTATAATCATAGGGCGATAATCCCGACTAATGTACCCGAAAAAGTGCATTTCTTAAATTTTGGAGTTGCGCAAGAATCGTTCAAGTTTAATATTTCTTATAAACTTGACGTGTTCGTTTGAAACCAAAGCCAATGAGATTTGCCTTTTTAGCTTCCATCGGAGTTGTACCGTACCTTTATGCTTAGAAATAGTTGATCCCTCCTTGTTTTTTTCTTTAAAATCTTTCTCCTTTTTTAGACCTTAGCTATTCATCAAAACCCAAACCTCTATGAAAAAGATTTTTGTTATCGCGATTGTGCTCTTCTTCGGCTTGGCCGTAAAGGGCTTTAGCCAGACAGTATATGCGTCTGACAAAGGAGAGAAATATCACACAGCCGACTGCAAGCTTTCAGGTGATGCCAAAGACATGACACTGGCGGCCGCCAAGAAGGCCGGCAAGGGTGCGTGCGGCATCTGCAAACCCGATGAGCACTTTAAAGACAAAGTAGCTCAATGCTCCGGCAAGACAGCCGATGGCACTCGCTGCAAGCGCATGACCTCCAGCAAGGAAGGCAAGTGCTACCAGCACAAGAGTGCTTAAATGGTAATAGAAAAAATACACCAGCAAGGGCCAGCGCTCTCGCGCATCATCGCGGGGGCCTGGCGCTGGCATACTGTATCGGCCGATGTAGTGGAGCGGCTGATTCACACGAGCCTTGATCAGGGTATCTCCAGTTTTGATCACGCGGATATTTACGGAGATCACGGCAACGAAGAAATTTTTGGCAACATCATCAGGCGTACGCCTTCGCTTCGCCAGCGGATGCAACTTATCACCAAGTGTGGAATAAAGTTTCCATCCACTAAGCGCCCTGCCACGCGCGTCAAACATTATGACACTTCGCGCGACCACATTCTGTGGTCAGCCGAAAATTCGCTTCGCATGCTCGGCACCGACCATCTGGATATCTTACTCATTCACCGGCCCGATCCACTGCTCAATCCCACGGAAGTGGCAGAAGCATTTGCCGCGTTGAAAGAGCAAGGCAAAGTGCTTTACTTCGGAGTATCCAATTTTACTCCTTCGCAATTCCGAGTCTTGCAGAAATATTGTTCGTTTCCACTGGTCACCAATCAAATAGAAATTTCGCTCTCGCGGATAGACCCGCTCTTCAATGGCGACCTTGATACCTTGATGGAATTTGGTGCCAGGCCCATGGCATGGTCACCTCTTGGTGGAGGCAAGCCCTTGCCAGTGGAAGACCGGCTTCTATTTAATCAAGCAGCCAAATACAACGCCACGTATTCGCAGCTCTCGCTGGCATGGTTGATGAAACACCCGTCATTCATGTTCCCAATTATTGGTACTACCAAACCCGAACGCATCATTGAGTCGGCCAAGGCAATCACCTTGGACATAGACAAGCAAGACTGGTTTGAAATACTAAAGTGGGTGATGGGGAAAGAAATGCCGTAACCGGAGCGGCTACTGGTCGATGAGATCAGAAAGCTTGAACTTCTGAATCATGTAAAAGATCACGTTGAAAGAAAGGGCATCGTCTTCTTCTTTTTCTTTTGACTTGCTCTTACTGTTGTGATCAGGCTTAGTGACTTTATTCACAGGTTGTTGGTGGCTCACCGTGCTGGGTGCAGCTACATCTGCATCGCGATTGGTGGCAGGGTGGGCCGAATGCTCATAAATCAAGGTCTTATCTTCGTCAAGGTTGAATTCGCGGTGAATGGGGTCTTGAGTTTCCAGCACGGGGAGGTCTTCCTGTGCGTAGGCTGAGAATGCAAAAACAAATGCGGCCGCGGAGAGAAAAAGATTTAAGACCTTTGTTTTCATTCTTTGAATATCTGAACGTTACCAGAGACTGCAAACGGATGCGAAATATATAAAAATTAGTCATGATTACATGGGATGACTTCGAGAAAATTGACCTTCGGGCAGGCACAATTGTGAAGGCTGAGGCCTTTCCGGAGGCCAAAAAACCCGCTTTTAAGCTTTGGGTTGACTTGGGGCCTGAAATCGGCATAAAAAAATCCAGTGCGCAGATCACGCACCACTACGCGTTGGAGGACTTGCCTGGCCGCCAGGTGGCCTGCGTGGTCAACTTTGCTCCTCGCCAAATAGCCACGTTTTTGTCTGAGGTTTTGGTCACAGGTTTTCCGGATGAGGCCGGAAAGGTGGTGTTGACCGCTATCGATAAAAAGGTGCCGAACGGTGCCCGCCTGTTTTGAGTATGCATTTCTCCGAACTCGCCCCCATCTGCAGGGGAACTGTCATCCAGCTTTCGCTGGATCGCCCGATTCAGACATTGTTGATTGATAGCCGTAAGGCGGTGGTGAGCGAAGGCTCACTGTTCTTTGCCATTCGCGGTGAACGACACGATGGACATTCGCATCTTGAGGAGTTGTACAAACTGGGCATCCGTCAATTTGTGGTGGAAAAAAAGATTGACGGGACCTTATTCCCCGATGCAAATATTTTGCATGTAACATCCTCCGTAGATGTGCTTCAAGCCGTGGCTGCTCATCATCGGCAGCAGTACAACATTCTGGTAGTAGGTATTACCGGAAGCAACGGAAAAACAATTATTAAAGAATGGCTTTCACAAGCATTGGCTGCGGATTATCACTTGGTAAAAAATCCTGGCAGTTATAATTCTCAGGTAGGCGTTCCTTTGTCTGTCTGGCAGATGCAGGGTCATCATCAACTCGGAATTTTTGAAGCTGGGATTTCACGACCCGGTGAAATGCAGCATCTGCAAAAAATTATTCGACCTACCATAGGCATATTTACCAACGTAGGTAGCGCACACGATGAAGGCTTTGCTGACCGGAAGCAAAAGGCAGAAGAAAAAATGCAGCTCTTTTCTAATTGCGAGCATCTGATCTATTGCGCTGATCATGAATTGGTGGATGAGATTGTTCGCGAGCGCAACATTCCTTCGCTTACATGGGGACATTCCGCGAAAGCGGATATTTCAATCAAGTTGATTTCCGAAAATGAATTTGAAATCCGCCACCAGGCTCATTCCTTTCATCTTCAATTGCCCTTTGCCGATGCGGCCTCGCAGGAGAATGCCTTTCATGTGATGGCCTTTCTGCTTTTCATGAAATACACCCCAGCCGTTATTCAAGAGCGCATTTCGGCCTTGAAGTCCGTGCCCATGCGACTGGAACTTAAGCAAGGCATTAACCGGTGCACGGTAATTGACGACTCCTACAATAATGACCTGGCGG
>JAIENH010000753.1 GCA_019751475.1 Cyclobacteriaceae bacterium | reverse complement strand
ACCCGATGTTGAGGGATTACCGTTATCGCGCGGAGGCAATGACCAATTTTGCCGCGGGGGCAAAGAGCCTGATGGCTCCCGAAGTGGGCGGAGGCCCGTGGATGTTTCCCTACCCGGGCACGAACGTGATGGATGAAAGAGACAAGGGCCAGATCATGCTTACGGTGCAGCAAAAATTTACCAACCCGACCAAGTTACGCGCCAACCAGTCATACCTCAATTCAAAAGCAGCTATTGAAAAAGCCGGTGAAACGTACACCTACAATGAGTTGAGGGCTTTGGCCAAGACAGCTTTCTTTCAGTGGCTGGTGTTGGAAAAGAAGAAAAAGGTTCTTCTGGAAAACGAAGAGATCATTCAATTGGTATTAAAAATTAGCCAAGTGCGTTATCCGTATAACCAATCCAAACTCGGAAATATTTATAAAGCAGAAGGGAGACTATTGGAAGTACAGAATATGATTTTGATGAACGACAACGAGATTGTTCAGAAAAATATTTTGCTCAACCAGTTGATGAACCGCCCGAAAGAACTTCGCTTCTCGATCGACACCACGGTTCAATATCGCCAGTACGTTCCCGAGCTGGTAGACACGGCAACGTTGGCTCAAAACCGCAGCGATGTGCGCAGGATAGACAAAAGTATTTTGTCCATGCGCCTGAACCAGGCATTGGAAAGCAATCAATCCAAACCGGATTTTACACTTGGTTATAACCACATGATTCCAAGAGGCTCAGGTATGCCAAGTCAGTTTATGCTACAGGGTATGATCACCATCCCCATCGCACCTTGGTCTTCCAAAATGTACAAATCAAACGTAAAGGGTATGGGCAGCCAAATTGAAGCCATGAAGCGCGAGCGTGAGTCGATCTTGAACGAAGTGCAAGGGATGACGGCCGGTATGGTCAATGAGATCAATACATTGAACCAACAAGTCGGCAATTACGAAAAGCGGATTATCCCTGCACTGCGAAAAAATTATGAAACGCTGATGCTCGCCTATGAAGAAAACCGGGAAGAACTGCCCATTGTGATCGATGCGTATGAAACGCTGATCATGGCCCAATCGCAATATCTGGACACATTGAGAAGATACTATGAAATGATTGTGAATTATGAAAAGCTATTGGAGAAGTAGTCTATTGGAAATTCGAAAATTGAAATTCGAATAAAATCTCATTGAATTTATGATACCCCTCACCGATTTGGATGTTTATAAGTTGGCGGAAAAGCTTTCGGATATGATTTGGTACGACTATGACAAATGGCCAGAAAAAGCCCAAAAGACTATTGGCTATCAGATCATTCGCTCGTCTGACAGTATCTCAGCAAACTTGGCCGAAGGATATGGACGATTCACGGCTCCGGATAGAAAGAAATTTTATAGGTATAGCCGGGGTTCTTTTGAGGAGACAAAGGCCTGGCTTAGAAAAGTTATAAGGCGGGAGTTAATCCGTAAGGAAAGGGTTGATGAGTACAACAAAATCATTCAGGAACTAGGTCCCAAGTTAAACGCATTCATAAATTCAACCAAAGGATAGGCCATGAAACAGGTAATGTCATCTTTTTTATTTCTACGAAGAAAATGGAGACTTCATGCAAGTTCATTCAACTTTCAATTTTCCATTTTCATTTTTTTAGCTGTAACGATCATAAGTTGCACAAGCCGTGAAAGCAAGCACACCCATGTCCCCACTGATCAATATACCTGCTCCATGCACCCCCAGGTGATACAGGATAAACCAGGAACATGCCCTATCTGTGGAATGGAGTTGGTGAAAAAGTCAAATGGTGGAAACGAGATGGTAGTAACGGAAGACTTAAAAGCACTGATCAAACCGACCAATGCTTCGGTAGTGGCTAAAATTCAAACCACACATCCTGAACGAAAAACTTTAGTGGTTGACGCGGTGGCTTCCGGAATAGTTAACTACGATACACGTAAAACATATTCCATTCCGGTTCGCTTTGCCGGGCGAATTGAAAAATTGTTTTTAAAGTATAACTACCAGCCGGTAAAGAAGGGCCAGGTGATTATGGAGGTATACAGCCCCGAACTGCTGACCGCGCAACGTGAATTGCTTTATATTGTTCACGAACAAACGGAAGCTAAACAACTACTTGAGGGAGCCAAACAGAAACTTCTTTTGCTTGGGCTTACCACAGAGCAAATTGAAAAAGTGATTGCCGAAGGAAAGGAGACCTTTGCATTTCCTGTGCTCAGTCCATACACCGGGTATATTGTAGAGTCAACAACTGCCGCCCCTGAAGTGCAGCCATCAAGCCTCGCTCAACCAACCTCGATGGGCGGTGGAGGCATGGGTAAAAAAACAAGTGGTATGCAACCATCCAGTGCGATGGGTTCTTCTTCCTCGTCATCGCTCCTCGGCCAGCAGATTTCCATTCGCGAAGGAATGTATGTTACCACCGGTCAAAGTCTGTTTAAAGTGGTGGACGGTACCCGCCTTTGGGCAGAACTCTATTTTTCAGCCGATGAAGACAAGCAAATCCGGAAAGGCGATCCAATAGAATTAAACGTGAAGGGATATGACGAGGTCATTCAGTCACGCATCGATTTTATCCAACCGTTTTTCAGCGAGGGCAAACAATTTCTTCAGGTACGTTCGTATGTAAGCGACAAGAACAATGCTCTTCGTGTTGGTCAACTGGTCACTGCTCGTCTCAATCAACCTGGTGCGCAATCACTCTGGATACCAAAGATAGCTGTGCTTGATTTGGGTGTTCAACAAATTGTATTCATAAAGGACAAAGAGACTTTCACACCTTTTAGAATAAAGACTGGATCGGAGTCAAACGGGTGGATCGAAGTCATCGAAGGGCTGGATGAATCCTCTGAGATTGCCGCCAATGCACAGTACTTGGTGGATAGCGAAAGCTTTATAAAAGTTAAGAACCCATAAGTGCTATGAATAAAATAATAAACTATATAGTGGTCTTCGCTATCATCTCGATGAGCGCTTGTAATTCGAGAAAGGTTTCGGAGCAAGCGGCCGATGTAAAGAAGACTTATACCTGTCCGATGCATCCGCAAATCATTCAGGACAAACCCGGCACCTGTCCGATATGCGGCATGGATCTCGTACCCGTCACCACAGGAGGCGACAAGACGGAAGTAACCTTGAGCGAAAGCCAGATTGAGCTGGCCAACATCACCGTACAGCCCTTACGTGTTCAAGAAATCGGCAACAGCATACTTCTAAATGGAAGGCTACGGGCAGATGAAAATCAAACAGAAATGATAAGTACGCGTGTACCCGGACGTCTGGATAAACTCTTTCTTAAAGAGACCGGTGTGAGCATCACCCAAGGCCAAGTCATTTATGAAATCTACAGTGAACAACTGCTCACCTTTCAACAAGAATTTTTGTTGGCCCACGAACAGGCAAGGTCAATCGATAACAAAAGATACCAGTCATACCTGCAGGCTGCTAAAAAGAAACTGTGGCTGTATGGCATGACGGAGGCTCAGATAAATGACCTGTCGAAGTCCAAAGTTACCAATCCTCGAATACAATTTGTGGCCCCTGCTTCGGGCATCATCACCGAAATAATGGTATCCGAAGGACAGTATGTTACAGAAGGCGCGGCTATTTACCGGCTTGAAAAATTGAACAGACTATGGGTGGAGGCAGAGTTATATCCTCATGAAGCTTCCCTGATAAAATTGGGAGAACCCGTCACTATTTATGTCAACGGGTTTGCAAATCAACCGATGGAAAGCACCGTAATTTTCCTTTCACCGGAGTATCGCCAAGGAAGCCAAATCTTTATTTTGAGAGCTGCGCTGCTTAATCCCGACTACCAATTTGTTCCCGGCATGCAGGCAGAAATAGTTTTCGAACATTCCAAAAAGAAAGCCCTTACCCTTCCCGCTGATGCAGTGATTCGTGAAGAGAATGGCGGACATGTGTATAGAAAGACGGGCAAAGGAATATTCAAAGCCCAAATGGTAAGCACCGGCTTAGAGAATTTTAACAAAGTAGAAGTCACGGGCGGTATTGAAGAAGGCGATAGTATAGTCGTCACCGGTGCCTATCTGCTGTACAGTGAAATTGTTTTAAAGAAAGGTGCTAATCCGATGGCCGGCCACCAACATGGACAAGCGACAGATCAGACCACGGCCTCATCACAGCGCACAACTAAGGTGGAAGAAAAACCCATTTCTGTCGACCCTAAATTCTCACAACAACTTGGAGCGCTCATCACATCGTATCTGAAAGTAAAAGATGCATTGGTGGCTTCCGATGCTAAAAATGCCTCAACTCAAATCGTAGAGGTTACCACCAAACTCAAGCAAGTGGATATGTCGCTTCTCAAAGGGGATGCTCACATGAAGTGGATGGAGCAACTAAAAACGATGGAAGAATCAATAAAACGGATTGAAGCTGCCAAGGACATCGAAATTCAACGTGCGTCATTTTCACAACTAACCGATGCACTGTATGCTGCTATCAAAGTCTTTCAGGTGAAGGGACTTCAAGCATACTATCAGTATTGCCCTATGGCATTTGATAGTAAGGGTGCATACTGGATTAGCCGCGAAGAACAAATCAGCAACCCCTATTTTGGTGAGCAGATGCTGCGCTGTGGAGAGACAAAAGCAACTTTAAAATAAAACTATGGCTAAACCTTGTTGCGAAAATGGCGATCCCCAACCACCTTCCTTTTGGAAGACATGGTCAAGAAGAATAGTCTATGGTATCGTGATTGGAATTGTACTGTTCGTTTTATGGAGTCAACTCATGCATCAACAATAATGAACAATAAGAAAATGACAGAAAGCAAAAATTATATACCCGCATTAAAGTACGACTGGCTTACAAAAGTGTATGATCCAGTGCTCCAATTCACGATGCCTGAGCGAGAGTTTAAATCAGCCCTGATCCAGCAAATGAAAATCAAACCGAATGATCGGGTGCTGGATTTTGGGTGTGGCTCGCTTACACTTTCTATCATGGCTGCGCAGAAGCATCCTCAAGCCGAATTTTTTGGTGTGGATATCGATGAGAAAATAATTTCCATCGCGAAAGAAAAACTTTCAAAAGCCGACATGAACATTGACGTGCAGCAATACGATGGCAACAGACTTCCGTATCCAGACAACTCGTTCGATCATGTCATGTCAAGCCTGGTATTTCATCACCTCACGTTAAAACAAAAATATTTTGCATTAGAAGAAATCCACCGAGTACTTAAACCCTCCGGCCAATTTCATATCGCTGATTTTGGTAAGCCCGCAAGTATTTTCCAGCGGATTGGATTCTATTCGGTTCAATTACTAGACGGATTTCAGACAACGACCGATAACATCCAGAATTTATTATCCAACGCCATCAAAGAAATTTTTCTGGGATTAGAGGAGACTACGCATTTTAAAACGATGGTCGGCACGGTAAGACTTATCAAGGCAACAAAAAAGAACAACGCAATACTATAATTAAACTTAAACATGTAACAATTATGAAAACAAAAATGATGACGCTTTGCCTGGTTCTAGGTAGCTGGGCAGCTTTTGCACAACACGATCATGCCAAGCAGGGTGATCAAAAAAATGAAGAGAATATGGTGATGTTCAAAGACGCCAGCATCGGCAAAGCCTACGAGCATTACCTTCATCTGAAAGACGCTTTGGTGGCATCTAAATCTGATGAAGCGAAAAACGCAGCGGGTGAGTTGCAAAAATCGTTGGCGGGCGTGACCAACGGCAAAATGGTAGCCGATGAAGCAGCTAAGATAGTTGCTACAGCTAACCTGGATGATCAGCGCAAAGCATTTTCCGGTGTGAGCGACATGATGGCCATGCTCGTGA
>JAIENH010000072.1 GCA_019751475.1 Cyclobacteriaceae bacterium | reverse complement strand
GACCACCGGGCACGGGCAAGACCACCACGCTGGTGCAAGCCATCAAAGCTACCGTAAAAGAGGAAGGCCAGGTATTAGTATCCGCGCCAAGCAATGCAGCTGTGGATTTGTTGGTAGAAAAATTGAACGAACAAGGACTCAACGTGATACGCATCGGCCACCCGGCCCGCGTGACGGAGCAGACCCTCAGCAAGACCCTCGATTCGCGGATTGCCGCTCATCCGCATTTTCATGAATTGCGTGCCTTGCGAAAGCGAATTGAGCAGACAAAAAGCCAGGCGCTGAAATACAAAAAGCATTTTGGTCACCACGAGCGGCAAGAACGAAAAATGTTGCTCGATGAATCGAAGGCGCTCAAGGCTGATGCCGACATGCTGGAGTTTTATATTGTCAACGACTTGTTGCAGCACAGCGATGCCATCTGCGCCACCCTCGTGGGCACTTCGCATCCCGTACTGAAAGGAAGGAAATACAAGACTGCCTTTATTGACGAAGCGGGCCAGGCGCTAGATCCCGCTTGCTGGATACCGATATTGCGAGCGGGTCGTGTGGTTTTTGCGGGTGATCACTTTCAACTGCCGCCCACCATAAAATCAAATGAAGCAGCCAAGGCAGGATTGGCCAAAACACTTTTTGAAAAAGGAATTGAGAAACACCCGCGACAAGCCAGCATGCTCACCGTGCAGTATCGCATGCACCAGGCCATCATGCAATTCTCTTCCGATTATTTTTATAGCGGACAATTGGTAGCACACGATTCGGTTAAAAGTGCTTTGCTCCTTCCCTATCATAGTCCGGTGGAGTTTATTGACACAGCCGGCTGCGGCTACACCGAAAAGCAAGACCCCGAGACCTTGAGTCGCTACAATGAAGATGAAGCCCGCGTGTTGCTGCACTTAGTGGAAAAATTAATAGAAGAAGTCGGGCCGGATGAATGGCTGGAGCAAAACATCAGTCTCGGCATCATCACTCCGTACCGCGCGCAGGTAGATCATCTTCATGCACTGGCCGAAGGCTCGCCCTTGCTGGAACCGCTTCACAAGTTGATTACGATCAATACGGTGGACGCATTCCAGGGGCAGGAACGTGACGTAATTGCCATCAGCTTTGTGCGGAGCAATGAAAAAAGTGAAGTAGGCTTTCTTGCTGACATCCGCAGGACAAACGTGGCCATGACGCGTGCCCGCAAAAAACTCATCATGACTGGCGACAGTGCTACGCTTGGTGCTCATCCGTTCTATGTGAGCTTGCTGGAGTACTTGCAGCAGCACGAATTTTATAGGAGCGCTTTCGAAAGTTGAGACCATGAGCAAAAGGCAGACAAAAAGTTCTTCCAAAACCCATCTCAAAAATGTGCGGTCATTGCGGGCAACGACCCGCAATCCCAAGTTTAGCACATCTAAATTGGGATTCCGGATTATCCCGATTCATCGGGACGGAATGACAAAACCGCTCAAAAGTATTTTTGAGATGGGTTCTAATAAACTGATGGCCGATGCCATCTTGTCTTTTTATAAAAACCTCGACCTGCGCACAGCTTTACCAAAGGGTGTGGAAGTCATGAATCCCTACAAAGACGCGTACACATTCGATATCAACCGGCAATTCTACCAAGCTTTTTACAACGACAGTCAACCGCGACATCTTATGCTGGGCATCAACCCGGGACGGTTTGGGTCGGGCACTACAGGAATTTCATTTACGGATCCCATCCGATTGCAAGAAGTCTGTGGTATTGAAAATCGATTTGCGAAAAAACCTGAACTATCATCGAATTTTATCTACCGGATGATCGATGCCTATGGCGGAGTGGAGAAATTTTATAAATGGTATTTTGTTTCGGCTGTATCTCCGCTTGGTTTTACAAAGTCAGGCAAGAATATCAATTACTACGATGATAAGAAGTTAGAAAAGGCAGTAACGCCTTTCGTGATAAAATCCATTAACCAGGTGATTGAACTGGGAATGAAGCGCGACAAGTGCTTTTGCATTGGCGAAGGCAAAAACTACGAGTTTCTTACGGCTTTGAATGAAGAGCATCAGTGGTTTGAAAACATCATCCCACTGGCGCACCCACGGTTTATTATGCAATACAAGCGGAAGCAATTATCCCGCTACATCGATTCGTATCTGAATGCGCTTTCTTGAATAACTAATGTTAGCGCAACTTTGCGTGGATTTCTCTGCGATCTTTGCGGTAAATTAACAACCGCAGAGTGCGCAGAGGTTTGCAGAGATTAAAAGCCCCAACCTTTCCTTACCTATTTATCGCAACAACACCTTCCACGCTTCGAGAGCATGGCCTGCACGAATGTATTGTTGAGCGAGTTGATGAACCGCTTCTCTGCCTTGAGCGATAGCCCGATCAAGTTCAGGATTTTTGTATGATCGAATTTCATCTGCTGAAGGTAAGGCCTCGACATTGGCCAGCCGGCCCAAGTCGTTACCAGAAAGAACGTGACTATGCCTGACCTCAGCGGGAAGTCCGTCAAAGCCAATCCCTAGTTTTTCATTTGGCTTCGGCACCGAGAATATCGTGTCGGCCGACATGCGCAAGTACTGATCGCCACCCATGCGGGCCACGGCATCGAGTTTGAGCGGATCAATTTTGCCTTGAGCATCCAGCACACGGTCTTGAATGTGCATCAGCAGCACTTCGCAAATCACGAGATTACCCGCTCCCCCGTTCGCACCCAATTCTATCACCTGGTTCACTTTGCACTCCATCGACACGGGTGACTCTTTCACACGGGGTGGCTTCACGCGGACGGAAGGAAGCTCCGTGAATCCAGCCTTTACAAATTCATTTACACCTTTCGGAAATTCACAACTAGACAGAGAAGCCTGCTCCACCATGGCGTGGCTCACGATGTTGATTACCACCTCCGGCACTTCTTTCACATTTTCATACGTGTGCTTGGTGGTATTGTCGCGCCCCTTCCGCGAAGGCGAAAACACCACGATGGGCGGATTGGAACTAAAACAATTAAAAAAACTAAACGGGCTGAGGTTGACCTTACCTTCTTTATCGATCGTGCTGGCGAAAGCAATGGGCCGCGGCACCACCGCACTCAGCAGGTAGCTGTGCATCTTCGGTGCGGGGATTTCCTTCGGGTCGATTGTAAGAATACTCATCGCTTATTTTTTGGTAAGCTAACCATTGCATTCGAAAAAATCAGGAGAAGAATAGCGGGAAGCAAATACGTACCGTAGCGAAACTTCCGCCCGATGTGACTCAGCGTGCCGTGCGAAAACTCCATCACCGTCTGGTAGAACAACCAGATGGTGAGACCAATCAATACAAGCAATATCACTACGCTCATCCATTTCTTCAGCCACTTGCTCACCACCCAACTGATGACTAGGGACGCCATCACCACCACACTTACCGTAAGCAACGTTCTGGGAAATGTGCGGAGGTAGTGCGCCTTGTAGATAAACATGCCGAACTTGCCCAGCAGGTTAGGACTTGAGAGCAACATACTGTCCAGCACCACCAGCAGGGCTACGATGCAGTAGAACATGATCTTTACTTTCATCGATCAATATTGTTAGCGTGCAGGTAATATTTTTCCGGAACATTCGCCAAACCCGATGCGCACACCCTTGCTCTCGGCATGACCGCGGATAATTACCGTGTCACCGTCTTCCAAAAATTTTCTATCGGTTCCATCGGCCAGGTGCAGCGGTCGTTGTCCATTCCACGTAAGTTCCAGCAACGAACCATACGAACCGGGTGAAGGTCCGCTGATGGTACCCGATGCATACACATCGCCTACCTCAATGTTGCAGCCGTTTACGGTATGATGCGCCAGTTGCTGCGCAGCATTCCAATACATGTATTTAAAATTTGTGCGACAGGCAGTAACCGGCCCCGACTTCTCTGTGTCAATCAATACTTCCAACTGAATATCAAAATTCCGCTTTCCCTCAAAGGCGAGGTAAGGCAGCACGTGCGGAACTTGCTCCGGGCCTTCTGTGCGAAACGGTTCCAGTGCATCCAGCGTAACTACCCAGGGAGATATGGTTGAGCCAAAATTCTTTCCGAGGAAAGGGCCGAGCGGCACGTACTCCCATTGTTGAATGTCGCGGGCCGACCAGTCGTTGAAGAGAACAAAGCCAACAATGTGTTCTTCTGCTTCGCGCAAGAGAATGGGTTTGCCCAAACTCGTGTTCGTACACGTGATGAAGGCCATCTCCAATTCAAAGTCAAGTTTTTGAGATGACATAAATGAAGGAAACTCCGCATCGGGCGCCTTCACCTGTCCTTTGGGCCGATGAATGGGTGTACCTGATACCACAATGGATGATGCCCGCCCGTGATAGCCTACAGGCAAATGTTTCCAATTGGGCAGCAATGCATTTTTAGGATCGCGAAACATCGAGCCGACATTGGTAGCGTGTTCTTCGCTGCTGTAAAAGTCCGTATAGTTGGGGATGTTCACCGGCAGCAACATCTGGGTCTCCTGCATGGGCAGCAGGGCGATCTCGCGTGCTGCTTTGTTGTCGCGCAGTTCGTCTGCATCGTGGCGTAGCAATTCAGAGATGCGCTGGCGCACTTCGCCAACTTTTTTCCGCCCCAGCGAAAAAAAACCGTTGAGTTGTTTTTGATTGAAGACACCTGCGGGCAGACCGAGGCCATCGAGAAAATCATGCTCGTGCAAGTACACCAGGTCGAGCACATGCTCACCAATGGCCACGCCCGCTACGGGCGGCAGGTACTTGGTTTTAAAAATCCCAAACGGGAGATTTTGAATGGGAAAGTCGGAGTGCGGGGGCACTTCTACCCAGCTTTTCAGTTCCGGGCTGTTGGCGTTGATCATCACATTTCCTTATCTGTTCAAAAATAATCTAATTTGAGTTGTGGCATGGCATCTTCCGGCAGAGTTTGAAAAAAATATGAAGGCATTGCTGGGGCCTGAGTTCCCGGCATTTTGCGTTGCGCTGGAGGCGCCTCCGCCCGTGAGCATACGACTCCATCCGAAAAAAAAGATTGCATGGCCGGCCGACCCCGTGCCGTGGGCCGATCAGGGCCGCTACCTCAGTGAGCGACCGGTGTTTACACTCGACCCTCGCTTGCATGCAGGTGCCTACTACGTGCAAGAGGCAAGTTCGCTGTTATTGGAGCAGGCACTGAAGCAATCGGTAGACATCACGCAGCCGCTGCGCGTGCTTGATCTCTGCGCAGCACCGGGAGGAAAATCAACACACCTGCTGAGCCTGCTTTCGGGCGATAGCCTGCTGGTGTCGAATGAAGTGATCCGCAGTCGTGCGTCTATCCTGGCGGAGAATATTCAGAAGTGGGGTTATAGTAATGTGATTGTCACGCAACAAGACCCGCGCGACTTTCAGCGCCTTACGGGATTTTTTGATGTGATCGTGACCGATGCACCGTGCTCGGGCGAAGGACTCTTTCGCAAAGACCCTGAGGCAATGAAAGAATGGTCGCCCAACAATGTAGAGCTGTGCTCACAGCGGCAGCGAAGAATTGTAAACGATGTGTGGCCTGCACTAAAGCCCGGTGGCGTGTTGATTTACTCCACGTGCACGTACGAAGAAAAAGAAAACATGGAGGCCGTTGCAACTCTCACTCAAGACTTTGCAGCCGAGAGTGTTTCGCTTACGCTGAACCCAGCGTGGGGAATAGCTACACTAGAAAAATCAGGTTGCATCGGCTACCAATGCTATCCGCACCGGGTGAAGGGAGAAGGATTTTTTATTTCTGTGCTGCATAAAGGCACTGGTGACACATCTACT
>JAIENH010000478.1 GCA_019751475.1 Cyclobacteriaceae bacterium | reverse complement strand
GGACTAACTAAAAAGTGTAAATTTGAATCAGGACTCTTAACCAAATTGTGTAAACTTTTTTCAGGACGAGTCAAAGAGATACCGTTACGACATTCTTGACACTTCTTCAAACGGACAAATTTGCAATCAACATTATTGCCCGGACGACAAAAGACAAAGGGAATAAAAATCTTTTCTGTGACTTCAAACAAGTATTGCAAACGGTTGACTTTGAAGACAAGACGGATGACAAAATTGCACTGGCGCCAACAAAGTGTTTCTGCCAGCTTGGGGTGACGTGTAAATATTAAGTTTTGTTTCTTAATTTCGTTCTGTCTCGTGGGACAGAACGCGGCTTCGAAAACCCAAGCCGTCATAAACACGGGTCGTTATGCCCAATTTTAGGACGACACAAACAGACGACAATAAACAATGAAATTTAAGAACTATAAATCAGCCATTCACAACTTTGCGGACTCATTCCAGAGTGTTGATCCATCAATTACCCGCACATCATATCGTCCCTGAAGCAGGAGACGATACTTGCCTTAGGTATCATGACGCCTTAATCATCGAGCCCGGGTAGCCCCACTTCAATTCTTCCGTTAGCCCTCTACTGAGCACAAGGGCGCGCAATGCTTTGTATTCTTCTTGCCAGGGTGTAGCCTTGTTAAAGAACCAATCGACTTTGGGGTTGGTGGTTTTCATGGTTTTTATTTCATATGATTTGAAATCCTATCTTTCCTGATAAACATTTTAATAATGTCGAAGTCTTGAGCGACAGAGTTGAGAACTAGCAAGTCTTTATCCTTGGAAATTATAAGATCCTTAAAATTTATTGGGTAAGCATTTTTTGATATATGCCAAACCACAAGTAAGCCGTTCATTACGCATACATACCTAGTTTTTCCTTCCAGTCGTTGCTTTCTTATTTGGAGAAGAAGTTTTCTTGAATTTTCATCGTTTTGAGAAAACCTCATTAATAGAATAGGGTAATCTTCTAAATCTCCTTGATTATTATCAATTAACATTTTTTTGATTTTGTGCTCATGCAATGAGCCTAAGGAAGCGTCATTGAAGAAAGGTTTTTTTGTTATGCTCGCTCGCCACAAAACGCTCAAAAAAATAACTTTAGCCTTCCAGTATCTAAGTTTTTCCAGACTTGCCAAGGGATTCGTGGGTCTTCAAGCGCATACTGGCCCTCAAGCGATATGTTAAGATTTTTGTACCCCCACATTGCTTTTGCGGCATAGTCGTCATATCGTGCATTCAAAATATCCCCATCGCAGGTCTTGCATAGTATCTCGGAATCCCAAATTCCTGACCGCAAGGTTCGTGTCAATTCAGTATTGTCAGTTGGTTGAACGTATTGAATTTCATGGTTGTCGTTATAGAGTTCTTTGTATAGAAATTCAGGAATAATGTGCGCCTTAACCAATTGCGTATGGTTTCCACACAGTTTACAATGGCCTGACTGTTTCATTTTTCAAATTTAGAACAGATTTGCCTTTGAATGGTAATCTCCAGCCAGGGATAGCAGCGGAAATCCTTTTTGCTGAAAGGGCATTAGCGTTGGCGCAAAAAGATTGCAACGAATAGCCCGGCCCGAGTTCACCAGCGTTGGTTCCGATAGCTATCGGGAGCATGAGCGGGTGAACTCGGGGGCTGCATAAAAAATCAAACACCAAAAGACTCTAGGCGTCCGACACCTTCGAGGTGTCATGACGCCTACTTCGTGGCAAGTATTTTTTTCGCTACCTTTCTCTCATCCTAAACTCACCGTTATGAGAAAGTTGTTGCTCCTCTTGCTCGCGCTGCCGATTATTTCACACGCACAAACCAAAGCCCTGGTGGGCGGCACGCTCATCGATGGCTACGGAGGCAAGCCGTTGGCCAACTCGGTCATCATCATTGAAGGCGAGCGCATCAAAGCCATCGGCACGATGGGCAATATCGACATACCCAAAGGCGCAGAGGTCATCTCCACCGAGGGCATGAGCGTGATGCCCGGCCTGTGGGATATGCACGTGCACCTGATGATTAACGGCCACAGCGACTACGCGCATTGGGACAAGAAGTACATGAAAATTCAGAAGGATGTTATCATGCCTTCGAGCGCACATCAGTTGTTGATGGCGGGCGTCACCAGTGCGCGCGACTTGGGCGGTCCGCTGGAGGCGAGCCTCTCCGTGCGCGACCGCATCAACAAAGGCGAGATACCCGGCCCCACCATGTACATGAGCGGGCCGTTCATTCAGCACGAGCCATACCCCGGCACGCAAGAGTTTCGCTGGGGCGTGAAGGGCCCCGAAGACGCGCGCGCCAAAGTGCAGAAGCTCGCGAAGGCGGGCGTCAACTGCATCAAGCTCATCGACCAGGATGAAATGACGGAAGCCGAATACATGGCCGTGGTGGAAGAAGCGCACAAAAACAAATTGAAAGTGGTGGCACATTCGCACCGCCCTGATGAAATCCGTAGAGGCATGAAAGCAGGTGCCGACAATTTTGAACACACCGGTCTCGCGGCCGCGCCCGAATATCCTGACGACATCATCGCCATGATTAAAGAGCGCACCGCCAAGATGAGCCTCGGCCCGCTCTTCTGGACGCCCACCGTGGAGGGCCTCTTCAACTACGAGTACGTGCGCGACAATCCCGAAGCGCTCGACAACACGAGTTGGCATCTCGGCCTGCCCGATTCCATCATCCAAGACATCAAACAATCACTCAAGCACCCCGGTCGCCTCGGCTACTTCGGGCTCAACCCCATCCGCAAGCCGACACTCGAAAAGAAAATCAAACAACTGAAAGACGCAGGCGTGGTGCTGCTCATCGGCACCGACAGCGGCATCCCCATGAAGTTCCACAGCCAGAGCACGTGGAACGAACTCGATGTGTGGGTGAACAAGTTCGGCCTCGACCCGATGTACACCATCCGCGCGGCCACCTACTGGCCAGCCGTGATGATGGGCGTAGAGAAAGACTACGGCACCATAGCCGAAGGCAAGTATGCCGACATCATAGCTGTGAAAGGCGATGTGCTCCGCCATATGGCCCTGCTGCAAGATGTGAAGATGGTGGTGAAGAAGGGGAAGAGGTATAAGTGATTTTCGATTGACGAATTGTGATTTTTGATTTGGGCTTGCCCACCGAAGTCGTGACGTAGGTGGGCGTGCCCCTTTACCCTCCGTAGCTTTAGCGAAGGAGGGTCGATTGTCAAACAAAACTCTTTTTGCAAAAACGACCTTGTTCTAAAGCCGGGTAAGCGGGTCGCGCTATTCCTGCCTGCGCGTAGCCGCTTCGGCAAGGCAGGCGCTTCTACTCCTCGCCCCTCCGCACTCCCGATAGCTATCGGAACCCACGCAGCTGCGGGGTATCCGCTTCTATCGCTCACGCATCCTCAGCGCAACTTCCTGAATTTACTCACTCCTCAAACTCTTCACAGGATCAGAACTAGCCGCGCGAATCGATTGATAGCCCATGGTTAGCCAGGCGATGACAAACGCAAATGCTCCGGCAAGGATGTACACCATCGCGCCTATTTCTGTTTTGTAGGTATAGCTTTTGAGCCACCAATCCACACCAAACCAAGCGATGGGTGTGGCAATGACAAATGCAATGAGTATCAACTTGCCAAACTCTTTGGAGAGCAACACCACAATGCTGCTCACACTCGCGCCCAATACTTTTCGAATTCCGATTTCTTTGGTACGTTGTTCAGCCGTGAAAGCGGTGAGTGCAAATAAACCAAGGCACGCAATCAAAATCGCCAGCGCTGAAAAAATGCCGAAGACTTTTCCAAGCCGGGTTTCAGCCGCATACATGCTGTTGAAGCGGTCGTCCAAAAAGAAATAAGTAAACGGTTGGCCGGGAGCCATCGCCTTCCATTTGTTTTCAGCTATGTTGATGACTTCTTGTGCGTCTTCGGATTTGAAGCGGAACGAAATGGGGCCACCGCCACCTTTGCTGATGAACATCATTACGGGTGAAAAATTTTCGCGCAGCGATTGGAAATGAAAATTTTCGACAACGCCTATCACGGTGAGCACCTGCAGTTTGTTTTTGTCGGGGCCACCACCGGGTGCATCGGCAAACGTGGCGATGCGGCTGCCGATAACTTCACCTGGGAAATTGAAGGTTTTGATAGCCGCTTCGTTGAGGATGACAGCGGAAGAATCGGACGGAAATTCCTGCGAGAAATCGCGACCTTCTTTGATTTTCATGCCGAGGGTTTTGATGTAGTCGTAATCAACGCGCCAATTTTGAATGCTCACCAAGTTCTCTTGCATGGCGGGGTCGCGCCCTTCAATCCACCACGGGTTGTCGCTGCGATAACCTCCTTCCACGGGTAGATAACCTGACATGCTGGCGCTCTCCATCTTGCCGCTGTTCATCACTTCGGTTTTATAGTCCAAGCGGTTTGTACCGAGCGCGTAGGCATCGTCCACTACCAGTACCTGGTCTTTGTTGAAACCGAGCTTTTTGGTTTGTATGTAATTCAGTTGACGATACACGGCCATCGTACCAATGACCAAAAAGATAGAGACCGTAAACTGAAACACCACCAATGCACTGCGCACCATTCCACTCTTCATGCCTAGGGCTACATGCCCTTTCAATACTTGCACGGGTTTAAAAGCAGAAAGGAAAAATGACGGATAAACTCCGGCTGCCACACCTACGATTAGACCCGCCAGCAACACTGCGGTATAAAACAAACCGCTGCCAAAAGGCATCGTTAGGGAGCGCCCAGATAAATCGTTGAACACCGGCAACAGCAAATAGGCGATGCCCATGGCAAGCAGCATCGAAAGAAGACTCAACAAAACCGACTCTGCGAGAAACTGTCGCATGAGATGCGAACGGAAAGAACCCATCACTTTGCGGATGCCCACTTCTTTGGCGCGGTTGGCGCTGCGCGCGGTAGACAAATTCATGAAGTTGATGCAGGCGATGATGAGGATGAACGCGGCAATAGCCCCGAACAAATAGATATAGGTGACATCAAAGTTAGGCTCGAACTCACCGGTGTAGTTGCTCAGCAGGTGAATATCACTCAGTGGTTGCACGAAGTACTCCAACTTGTTACCCGAGGCCTTGAATTTTTCCATGCTGAAATCGGGGCCCAGTATTTCTTTTAACTGTGGCATGGCGCGGTCTGCAATCAGTTGAGGAAACTTGCTTTCGAGTTGCTTGGGGTCAGCGTCTTTGCGCAATAGAAAATAGGTTTGAAAGTTGTTGCTGTACCACCGGTTGTTATTGGATTCATTATCGCCTTCCAGCGAAATCAACAGGTTGAAATGAAAGTGTGTCTGCGGTGGAAGGTCTTGGTATATGGCATTTACCTTGGCGGTGATTTGGTTGTCGAGAATCAGCGTTTGCCCCATGGCATTTTCACTGGGAAAAAGTTTGTCGGCCAATGTTTTGCTGATAGCCACTGAATTGGGTTCGGCCAATGCGGTGGCGGGGTTGCCTGCTATCAATGGTACTTGAAAAACCTTGAAAAAGTTTTTGTCTGCCCATATTGTTTTGGGCTCCTTAATGTTTTCATCGGTGCGCTTCACTAGGTACGAGCCGCGGTCGCGGAAGTGAACGGTCGCTTCCACTTCGGGGAAATCGCTGGCGAGCGTAGCCGCCAAGGGCGATGGCGTATACAACATGCGAGAATCGCTGCCGCCAAATGTAATTTCGCTGCGCACGCGGTAGATGCGGTCAGCATTAATGAAGTGCTTGTCGTAGTTCAGTTCGTTGGCAACAAACAG
>JAIENH010000093.1 GCA_019751475.1 Cyclobacteriaceae bacterium | reverse complement strand
GCGATGGCCCAGCGAAGCTGACGTGGCGTTGGCTTGCGAACAGTTGCAAGCGGATTGTTACCGCGCATTTTTTCAAGCTGCATGGAACAAATCGTGGCTGGAAGGTGTCTACTTCTGGAAATGGTATCCGCACGGGCCGCATCGGCTAGGCCCGGTAGATTTTACTCCTCAAGAGAAAAAGGCGGAGGAAATAATAGCCGAGTATTTTTCAAAGTAATCGAATGATCAAAGACATACAGACCCCTGTTGTAAAAAATGTAACGCTGGCCGTAGTGCGCGATAAGAACAATCTGCTGCAAGACGAATGGAAAGTGTATCTCATCAACAATAATGCATTGCCAATTGAGAACACACTGGTGGCCAGCACGGGCTATGGGGAGAGAGATGGTGAGCCGCAGCGCACCTCTACCTTGCGCCACTATCTTGAAACAGTAGCTGCCAACAGCAGTGCACTCATCGAACGGATTGACCCGGCCTTATTTCACCTGAGCAATGAATACTGGGTGAGCTACTACATCGGCCGTGACATTTACGACAAGCGCTTTGTATTTGTGCCCGATACGATTTGCGAAGAAAATCTTACGTTCATTAAAGAACTGGAGCGCGAAGGAGTGCTGCACTCCTAAGATTTGATTGAAATATTACTGCCTGAAAAAAACTTCGTATTCATAATTCAACACACGCTGCGAGTTGCTGCCCATGGTCACCTCCCAGGCAATGGTTGACACGGGGTTGTAGTCACTCGACATGCCTTCTTTTGTCACCTTGCGAGCATCGCCTGATTTGATCACGTTGCCGGCAACAGACTTCTTCACGCTTACAACCACTTCCTTTTTTTGCAAGTTGCTGATGGTCACAGTGCCTTTGATCACCACCCGTGTGTATTGGTAGCCCGAAACTTGTTTGGCTTCTTCCTTTCGGTTGACTTCTTCCTCTGCGTTTTTGATTAGGATGTCCAGTGCTTTGGAGAGTTTGATATCGACTGTGCCGCCAACAGGTGTATATCGCAATAAATCTTGCGCCAGGAATTGTTCTTTCTCCGTGACAACCATGACCGGGGCTGTGGTGAGTGGTACAGTCGCGGTATTTTTTACGGCTAAGGAATGAATGACATCCGCAGGGCTTTCTTCGGGCTGAATGTAGCGGTTGTTTACAAAGTTGGTGTGATCGACTAATATTGCCTCGTATTTGTGGGCGTAGTCAACAGTAGCGGCAAAAACAGGATAACTTCCTTTGCTTTCTTTTGGTAACGTGATTTTGCCTATTTGGTAAATATACAAGTCACCTGTTTTTTCACCTTCAGTTTGGTAACTGCCCTCAAATGCACTTTCATCCATGCTCATTTTTTTTGAAGAACGCTCGCGCATGGAGTTGCTCAACATTTGCATATCACCATTGTACTCCGGGCCAGCACTTCCTTCCGTAATATGGTCGTAAGTAATAGGGTCGCGCCTTTGGCCAAAGTACATTTGCGGTGAGCCCACCACCAGTTCGGCTTCGCCATTGACAATATCTTCAATGCTGTTTTCTATCGTGGCTTTCATTTCCAGGCGTGCCGTTTTCTCGTCTTTCATTTTGAATAAGTACGAAGGCACCCAGTTGACACCTGCTTGCATGGCTAATTGTTGAAGTTGCAATTCGGTTGCAGGCTTTTCTGGTGTTACAATCACCATGCGTGAAATGCTGTCTTTCAAATACGTGGCAACGGCCTCTTCATAAAAATCGACCTGGTAAATGGACTGGGCCTGAACGAGCGTGACCTTGTCATTGTCTTGTTTGATTTTTGCCAGCAACGTCTCCTTATCGAAGCCAATGAGCTTGCCGGTAACAGGAGCCGTCTCTTTCTGCAAAAGCGAAACCGTGACACGCTTGCCAACATTTCCGGCCAAATACTGAACCAGTTCTTTGGCTTCCTCGCGTTCTTGCAGGTTATCTTTTTTAAAGGTGAGTGAACGGATGGAATTGTTTACCGCTCCCAGCCAATAGCCACCGAACAAGGCTTCTTGCGGTATTGGCAGACGTGCCACGCCTTCCTTCACAGGCAGCTTTCCCTCCCGTGTAATGAGGCAGGTGCCATTCTTAAAAATAGTGATGCGCTTTAGCGGTAGAGAATGTTGTGCGTCCATCGGGCAAGTGTTAATGAATGAAATAAGAAAAATTAAAAAGAGTGTCCGGGCTTTCATGAAGCAAATATAAGACTATCCAGAGTTTGTAAACTTTTTTGATCATAATACGTCTGTTAATTGTAATTTAATGCGAGTCCATTGCAACTAATTTGAAAATGTAAAAGACCCGTGACCAAGCCCTTGTCTTTTCTATTTTTTTGCTTGTTATCGTATACCGCAAGCTCTCAGGTCATTTCCGGGCGGGTCATCGACAGTTTAAGAAAAGAACCCATTGCATTTGCCAACATTGTTTTGGCCGATGGAGTGCGTGGCACCACGTCTGATATTGAAGGCAATTTTAAATTAACTATTCCCAGTGGTTATCAAGAAATAATTACCGTTTCGCATGTGAGCTATCAAAAAATAAAACTACCCATTGCCGCTTTCCGCGGATTTACTATCGTGAGATTGAAACCGAGTAACATGGTCTTGAGCGAAGTGGTTATCAAAGCAGGTGAAAACCCAGCGTTTCGAATTATTCGCAATGCAGTGAAAAACAAACCAATCCATAATCCTGATAACTTAGCGAGCTATCAATATCACTCCTACAATAAATTTATTATCCGGCCCACCGAATTGGGCGACAAATACAAACATAAATCGGATAGCCTGCGAAGTGTGAATGGAACCAAGACCAAGGCGCAAAAAGAGTTAATGGAATACGACAGTCTCAGCAGCCGCATGCACTTTTTTATGACCGAGTCGGTGACGGAGAAGAAAGTAATCAACCCCAGTAGACAAAAGGAATCGCTTATTGGTTTCAAAGCTTCAGGATTTAAAAGTCCGCTTTTTGCGAATGTGGCGACTGACTATCAGCCTTTTTCTTTCTACAACGATAAAATATCGTTGCTGGGAAAGGACTTCCTCAACCCCATCAGCAAAAATTCAGAAGACCGCTATGAATTTTATTTAACAGACACCACTTTTTTTGAAAACGACACGGTGTATGTTATTCAATATGAACCGCGCAAAGGCAAATTGATCACTGGGTTGAGGGGAATGGTCTCCGTTAGCACCAATGGCTTCGCCATCAAAAATGTCATTGCGTCTTCATCCGATTCGTTGGCCCTTACGGGAATTCGCATCCAACAAAACTATGAACGCATTGCAGGCAAATGGTTTCCGGTACAATTGAATACCGATATCGACTTTTACAATTTTGGCGAATATGGAAGCCATGTTGTGGCGCAGCATCGAAGTTTCCTCAAAGACATTCAGATTAATCCGCCATTAGACAAATCAGAATTTGGTGATATTAAAGTTGACCTATCACCGCCATCACCAAACATCAATCTTGCGAACTTAGAAAAGTACCGGCCCGCTCCATTGGATGCCAAAGAGAGTAAAACATACGTGATGATTGATTCCGTGATGAGAAGGTTTGGTTGGTTTGATAAAGGCATGGAAGCGCTTGCGACCAACGCCATTCCCATAGGTCCATTGGAATTTGACCTTACCCGATTGATGCGCATCAATCGCTATGAAGGCTTTCGATTGGGCGCTGGAATTTATACCGGCAATCGATTTTCGAAATGGCTGCGTGCAGGTGGCTATGCCGCTTACGGATTTAAAGACCAGCAATGGAAGTACGGAGGTGAGTTGCGTTTCAACATCAATCCAAAAAGAGACTTTGCCATTTCACTTCAGTACTTACGGGATATTTATGAGACAGGCTATTCCGATGCCAACCTTCAGCGCGATTTCACCAACCCCAATGCAGGCGTGCGGAGGTTGTTGAGCTCACAGTATGATCGCATCGAGGCCTATCGCGGAGAAATCAGTTACCGGGTTTTACCACGGATACACGCCAGCGGGTTTATTTCTAAAAACGACATTCAACCAACCTACGACTACACCTTGCAACTCAATGGCGAATCGCTTACGGCATTCAACATTGCAGAAGTGGGAGGTACGGTTCGCTACGCTGGAAGTGAAAACTACATGCAGCTTGCCGGAAAGAAAGTACTGCTGGGACGTGAGTGGCCTATGGTGTCGGTTTCGTACGCGCGTAGCGTCAACTTATTTGAAACACAGAATTTTCAGTACCAGCGCGTTGATTTCTCTTCTCGCTTTCAATTGAAATATCGGCCGAAAGGCAAAACGCGTTTGTCGATTCACGCAGGCTGGGTAGACGGTATTGCTCCTTATGGGAAATTTTACAATGGCAGGGGTGCCAAAGAAGTGGAAGCTGTTTATGTAGATGAGTTTTTTGAAACCATGGGACTGTATGAGTTTGCTGCTTCGCAATACGCATCTGTTTTCTTCAACCATAATTTTGGAAATGTGCTGTATGACTCGCGCTACAGCAAGCCCGAGTGGCTGATCTACCACAGTGCAGGCATCGGCCTGCTGGCAAATGCAGGAGCACACGCGAGTACGTCTGTTTCACTGCAGTCATTCGACAAAGGCTTTTTTGAAACGGGCACAGGGTTCAATAATCTGCTGCGATTTAAGTACGCGAATATTGCTTATTGGGGACTGGGATCAGCTATCTTTTATCGACACGGGGCCTATCAATTTGAAAAAACCTCCGATAACCTCTTTTTCAGAGCCACGTTTTCTTTTGCGTTTTAAGAATGCTATTAATTGTGAATTCAGCCTCGAAGCAGTTTTTACTTCAAAAAATATCCACCTGGCCTTCCAGCAATTGCTCGAACTTGTCGCGCTCGCGAATGAGGCGCGCCTTGCCGTCAATCACCATTACCTCTGCAGGCCGCAGGCGTGAGTTGTAATTAGAGGCCATGGAGTAGCCGTAAGCACCAGCATTTTTTATCACGATCAAATCGCCTTCACGCACTTCGTTCAACAATCGCTCACTGCCAAACGTATCCGTCTCGCAGATGTTGCCAACAATGTTATACTGCTTCTTTTCCCCGGAAGGGTTTGAGACATTGACAATATCATGAAAGGCATCGTACATCATGGGCCGGATGAGGTGGTTGAGTCCGGAGTTGACACCGGCAAACGTCACAGTAGGTGTTTCTTTTACCACGTTCGTATGCGTGATCAAGTAACCGGCTTCGCTTACGAGAAATTTTCCCGGCTCCATCCACAGTTCCAACGGTCGGCTTGTTTTGATTTTGAAATTCTTTAGCGCAGTTCCAAGCTTAGCTCCAAGCGTGGTCAAGTCAGTAACAGCCTCACCCGGCTTATACGCCACCTTGATGCCACCACCGAAGTCCACAAACTTCACCGTGACATATTCTTCCGCCATGCGAAACAGGATGTCGGACATTTTCAGAAATACTTCCAGATCAAGTATTTCAGACCAGGTGTGTATATGCAGGCCATTGATGTTGATACCGTATGCCTTCACTATTCTTTTTATCTCTGCTTCTTGTTGCACGGAGATGCCAAACTTGGAGTGACTGTGGCCAGTAGAGATTTTGAAATTTCCGCCCGCGAGAATATGCGGGTTTAGCCGAAGGCAACACGCATAGGTACTGCCATATTTCTTTCCGAATTTTTCAAGCATCGGCAGGTTGTCGAGATTGATGTTGAGCCCGAGCCCAACGGCTTCTTCAATTTCAGAAAAGTCAACACAATTAGGCGTAAACATAA
>JAIENH010000031.1 GCA_019751475.1 Cyclobacteriaceae bacterium | reverse complement strand
GCAGAGGTAAACTCGGATTGGGCACTGCTTACATTGAAGGATTTAAGTTCAGCCTGGACAAAGGCTACGATTATACGCTTGAGATGGATGCCGACTTCTCGCACGATCCGAAAGACCTCAACCAACTCTACCTCGCTTGCGCGGAATGGGGCGCGGATATGTCGGTAGGCTCACGCTACGCCACGGGCGTGAACGTAGTGAATTGGCCCATGAGTCGTGTGCTGCTGTCATACTTTGCGAGTGTTTACGTGCGCACTATTACGCGTATGCCGATTCATGACACCACGGCAGGCTTTGTGTGCTACCGGAGAAAAGTGTTGGAGACACTCCCCCTGAACAATATCAAGTTTATTGGATACGGCTTCCAGGTGGAAATGAAATTTCATACATGGAAATACGGCTTCAAAATTCAGGAGGTGCCAATCATCTTTACTGATCGCAAGCGCGGCCAGTCAAAAATGTCGAAGGGGATTTTTAAGGAAGCCTTATTGGGTGTCATTCAATTGACAGTGCGCGGGTGGTTCAAAGATTACGAGCGCCCGGATTAATCAAAGCGTATCGCCTTGATCGGGTTGATTCGCGAGACGATAGCGGTGGGCAACAGCAACACCAGGGTTACCACCACAAAAATCAACACATTCAAAAAAATGACCACGGGCCAATCCCAGCCAATGGGTACATAACTCATGTAATAGTCATGGGGATTCAGCTTGATAAATTTAAATTGATGCTGAAGGTAGCATAGTCCAAGACCGATAACATTTCCCCATAATAATCCTCGACCTATCAATCGAATGCCTTGAAAAACAAAAATCCTTCGCACCACCTTGTCTTGTGCACCCATAGCTTTGAGCAGACCAATCATCTGCGTACGCTCCATCACCAGGATAAGTACTACAGAAATCATATTCACACAAACCACAATTAATATCACCACCAACAAGATTCGCACTTGCCGGCCCACCAAACCGAGCCACTCAAACACCTGGATATATTTTTCGCTTACCTTTTCAATAAACAAATCATAGTCCATGCTTTCGCCAATCTGTTGATAAGTCTCCTCCACCTGGTTGATGTCTTTCACAAACACTTCCAATCCACCCGCTACACTATCAGGCCAATTGTTGAGCCGCTGGATAAGACTCAGGTCGCCAATAATCACCTTGCCATCAAAATAATCCGACAAGTTGGTCTCGTAAATTCCCGAGATATTCAATCTTCGGAAACGAGGCGGGTCTTGAAAAAAATGAACGGTGATCTCATACCCCACCGATGCTTTGATCTTGTCTGCTATTACACGACTAACAATCACATCGCGCGAATAACCAGAGTCAGCAAAATGAATGAACGAGCCTTCCACCAGGTTGCTCTTAAATGCTGATTGATCAAACGTGCGCCCCACTCCTTTGAAAACAATTCCCAGCACATCATCTTCCGATTTGATAAGCCCGGCCTTGTGACTGAATTCCTGGATGTGTTTGATTTGATTGATTTGATCGGGATGCTTATAGAGATCAATTTTAAAATCAAAAGGCTGCTCCTCCATAGAGTTACTGAGACTAAGGCGCGTGATCAGAATATTGGCACTAAAACTGTAGATGCGATCTTTGACCGTGGCCTGAAACCCCTCCATGATGAGAAACGAAACGATGGATGCCGCCAAACCGATTGACAGGGTAACTATTGCAATAGTATGAATGGAAGAAGCAAAGCCACCCTTTTGCTCCGTGCTGATTCGTTTGGCGAGAAAATAGGAAAGGTCCAATTGTGATGTAATTTTGGATGATGCAAAAGCAAAGAAACTAAAATGAAAAGACTTTTTCTCTGTCTCGCATGGTGGAGCGCGTGGCCGCTGGCAGCCCAGGTGGTGACCGGGGCCCAACAGCTTGACCAACTGCTTGCGAGGCTATCGGGCAAACGCGTGGCGCTGATGGTAAATCAAACCTCCGTCATTAACCAAACACACCTGGCCGACAGCCTGTTGGCACGCGGTGTGAAAATTGCTAAAGTATTTTCGCCTGAGCATGGCTTTCGCGGCAAGGCCGATGCTGGAGAAAAAGTAAGTGATGCTATTGATGCCAAATCGGGCCTGCCCATTGTATCGCTGTATGGCAGCAACAAGAAAGCGACACCGGCACAACTGGCAGACATTGACGTGGTGGTGTTTGATATTCAGGATGTAGGCACCCGGTTTTTTACCTACATCAGTTCACTTCACTACCTGATGGAGTCATGCGCAGAAAACAAAAAGAAATTGATCGTGCTTGACCGGCCCAATCCGAACGGAAGCTATGTAGATGGGCCCGTGATGCAGCCGCAGCATAAGTCGTTTGTAGGTATGCACCCAATACCCGTGGTGCATGGTCTTACGATCGGTGAAATTGCAAAGATGATAAACGGTGAAGGCTGGCTCGAAGGAAAAGTAACGTGTGAATTGGAAGTAGTCACCATGAAGCATTGGAAGCACAGCGATGCATACTCGTTGCCAATACGGCCTTCGCCCAATCTCCCTACCGACAATGGCATTCGTTGGTATCCGTCAACGTGTTTTTTTGAAGGCACAGCTTTGAGCGTGGGGCGAGGCACTCAAAATCCTTTTGAGTTCATCGGTCACCCTGACTTAAAAAATCAGCCCTTCCAATTTACACCGGTTAGTATTGACGGCATGGCCAAAAAGCCTCCGTTTGAAAATGTCGTCTGCTTTGGTCTTGATCTACGAAAAGAAACAGCTCCAAGAAAAGTCTCCTTACAACACCTGATTGAATTGTACCAGGCATTCCCTGACAAGGAAAAATTTTTCACTAATTACTTTGAGAAACTGGCCGGCACAGACGAGTTGCGCAAGCAAATACAAAGCGGCATGACAGAAGAACAAATTCGCAAGACGTGGCAAAAAGACCTGGCCGCCTATGGCTCTATGCGAAAAAAGTACTTGCTATATCCCTAGATCAAATCGATGACCAAGACAGAAAAAGTCAACGATATACTTGCCATCCTGGAGAAGTTCTATCCGAAAGTGGAAACACCGCTTCATCACAAAGATGCTTACACACTATTGGTGTCGGTACTACTGTCGGCTCAGTGTACGGATGAACGGGTGAACAAAATAACTCCGTTGCTTTTCAAGCGAGCCGACAATCCGTATGACATGGTGAAGCTTTCGGTAGAAGAAATCCGGGAAATCATAAAGCCGTGCGGCCTGTCACCCATGAAATCGAAAGGAATTTTTGGGTTATCAAAAATCCTGGTTGAGAAATACAATGGCCAGGTACCCCAAACATTCGAAGAGCTGGAAGAGTTGCCTGCCGTTGGCCACAAGACAGCCTCGGTGGTGATGACCCAATGGTTTGGCAAACCGGCCTTCCCGGTAGACACACACATCCACCGGCTCGCTTATCGTTGGGGGCTCTCTACTGGCAAAAGTGTAGAGAAGACAGAAGAAGATTTGAAACGATTAATTCCTGAAAAGAAATGGAACAAAGTTCATCTGCAAATTATCTACTTTGGGCGCCAATATTGTCCTGCGCGTGGTCATCAATGGCGTGAGTGTCCTGTATGCCAAAAGTATATGAGAAAAGAATTGAGAGATTGACATGAACAACCTGCGCATCATATTCATGGGCACGCCCGAATTTGCCGTGCCGAGTCTGGAGATATTGATCGAAAACAAATTCCACGTGGTGGCCGTCATTACCGCTCCTGACAAGCCACAGGGTCGAGGACAAAAATTGATGCCGTCTCCTGTGAAAGCATGTGCCCTGAAGCACAACATTCCCGTGCTGCAACCACTCAATCTTAAATCGCCCGCTTTCGCGGAAGAGCTGAAAAGTTATAATGCTAATCTGCAAGTGGTAGTAGCTTTTCGCATGTTGCCCGAAGTAGTGTGGTCGATGCCAACGTTAGGAACTTTTAATCTACACGCGTCTCTTCTACCTCAGTATCGGGGCGCAGCACCTATCAATTGGGCTATCATTAACGGAGAGAAGGAAACAGGTGTCACTACCTTCTTTCTTAAACACGAAATAGACACCGGCAGCATCATCTTTCAGGAGGAGGAAGCCATACATGAAAATGATACGGCAGGAACACTCTACGAACGACTGATGAAGAAGGGCGCTCAACTGGTTTTAAAAACAGTGAGGGCCATCGAAGCCGGTAACTATCCTAATCAACCACAACCCGAAAGCATCACCATTAAACATGCACCGAAAATTTACAAGGAAACGTGCGAAATAAAATGGGATCGTCCATCGCATGACGTGCGCAATTTCATTCGAGGCTTAAGTCCCTTCCCGGGAGCGTGGACTATCCTGAATGAAAAGTTTTTTAAAATTTTCAATGTCAGTCCACTTGCGTGGAAAGGTGATGGCCCGTGGGAGACCGATCATAAAAGTTATCTTTACGTGCGCACGTCCGATGGTTGGGTATCCATTGAAGAACTCCAGCCGGAAGGAAAGCGAAGAATGACCACAGCCGAATTTTTCAGGGGTAACCAACTATAAACGCATGATTGTCTCTTTGATCGCTGCTCTTACTAAAAATCGCGTGATTGGCAAGAACAACGACTTGCCCTGGCACCTGCCCGATGACATGAAGTATTTTATGAAGACCACGTCTGGTCACGCTGTGATCATGGGCCGCAAAAATTACGATTCGATACCGGAAAAATTCAGACCTCTCCCCAACCGCACCAATATGGTGGTGACGCGCAATAGGAATTTTCAAGCACCCGGCTGCCTTATCTTTCATTCGGTGGAAGAAGCCCTTAACAAAGCCCGAAGCAGTAATGAAGAAGAGGCTTTCGTAATTGGTGGTGCTGAAATCTATGCGCTAAGCCTTCCGCTGGCTACCCGACTCTACCTGACGGAAATTGACGCAGAACTGCAAGGCGATACGCACTTTCCACAAACAGATTCACGACAGTGGAAAGAAATTTCGCGCAAACATCACGACCCAGACGAACGCCACGCTTACGGCTTTGACTTCGTAGTGTACGAAAAGAATAAATAGTTGCTACCTTTATCATCATGGATGTCCACAAGCGTGTTTTAGGTATACTGTTCATTGTTTCAGGAGCGGTGCAAATTCTGGTGTACGTCTTGCTTTCCGTATTTTTTTCATTGCTGTTCGGATTTCTTTTTGAGCACGGTCATCTTGATGATCAATGGGTACTAATCTGGTTGGTGCCACTGTTGCGTACAATCGGAATTATTTTGGTAATCCTTTTTGCTATTCCATCTATCCTTGCGGGCTGGGGACTTCTCACCTATAAATCCTGGGCCTTGACCCTCGCGCTGGTGTTAGGTTGTTTTAAGTTGTTTTCATTTCCCATTGGCACCGCCCTGGGTGTGTACACGATTTGGGTATATTCCGAAGAGCATCGTCCTCCATCAAAATGAGAACCCTGATGTCGATAGCTGGAAAAGTAGTTTGGCTCACGGGAGCATCATCAGGCATTGGAGAAGCACTCGCATATGAATTGGCCAAACATAAAGTAAAACTGATTCTCTCTGCCAGGCGCAAAGAAGAGTTGGAGAGAGTGAAAGGCAATTGTCATCCGCTCGCACAACCGAACATCCGCATTCTACCACTCGATCTTGCTGAATCATCAACACTGCAATTGATTACAGAGGCGGCTATCCAGTTGTTTGGTCAGATCGATATTCTCATCAACAATGGTGGCATCAGTCAACGAAGTCTTGCAAAAGAAACGGTTAT
>JAIENH010000730.1 GCA_019751475.1 Cyclobacteriaceae bacterium | reverse complement strand
CCAGCGGTATCGACCAGCCTTCCAGACTACGGCTGGGCCCGCGATACGACCACGCATCTTGCCGGTTGGAATACACATAGTAGGGTATTTGATCATCCACAGCAATGTGATACATCTGCGCAATGGGCAGATTAATGTTCTTCCATGTCCTGCCTCCATTAAACGAAAGGTTAGTACAGCCGTCATGAGCACACATGATGCGATCAGGCAGCTTGGGATCAAACCACATGTCATGATTATCTCCACCGGCAGACCATGGTCCAAAGGTCTTGTCAAACGACTTGCCACCGTCTATTGATTTTTTTATTCCCACACAGATCGTATACAATTCATTTTCATTTTTTGTCGACACACGAAGGCGTGTGTAGTAGCCTGCCCGTTGCCCCATGCTATGGTCTTGTTGCATCAACTTCCAACTATCTCCACCATCATCGGAGCGATACAGTCGTGGTTCTTTGTCTTCCACTAATGCATACACGCGCTTGGGGTCGGTGAAGGCTACATCAACGGATGTCTTCCCAACAGGATGTGTAGATCCGCTCTCGAGACCGTTGCGCAGAGGCTGCCAGGTTTTACCACCGTCTTTCGAGCGATAAATGCCGCTGCCAGCTCCTCCGCTTTTCAAGTTCCAGGTTTTGATCTCCACTTCCCACATAGCCGCAAACAGTGTGTTGGGATCTTTGGTATCCATGGCCATGTCGGAGCAGCCTGTATTTTCATTCACGAAAAAAATCCGTTCCCAATTCTTTCCTCCATCAATAGTTTTATAAACGCCTCTCTCCTGCTGCGGATCGCGCGCATGGCCCAGCGTGGCCACGTACACCGTATTGGTATCAGTAGGATGTACAATCACGCGACTAATCAAAAATGTTTTCTCCAGTCCCATCTTCTTCCACGTTTTACCCGCATTCGAAGATTTATAGACACCATTTCCAACGGCATGTGCCGGGCGAATTAAAAACGTTTCACCCGTACCTGCCCACACTTGCTTAGGGTTAGAAGGCGCGATGGCCAATGCACCGATGGAGCTATCATCGGTTTCGTCAAATACTGGCTTCCAATGAAAACCCATGTCTTCGGTCTTCCAGATGCCGCCAGATGCCGCGCCAATGTATGATACGTTGGGATTGCCCGGTTCACCAACCACAGCTATGGCACGGTTTCCATCCGGGCCAATAAACCGAAATCTCAAGTCGGCAAAAGTTTTTGGATCGTAGGATTGAGCCCCAACATTGAATGCGAAAAAAGCAAGGCTGGCAAATAGAATGAATTTCATAGCAGGATGATTTTATGACAAGAAAAGTAGAAAAGATGCCGTGGGTTTGATACAATTTTTTGATGGTCGGCCAAGACCAGGGCTTGATACAAACATCACCATAGGAATAAAGAAGAAAAAATAAACCCCTGACGAGAACGAGGCTTGCACCTGGCTCCCTATCAGGGGTTCTTTAAGGATTCGGTTTAGATCAAGCCGCCACCGACTCAACAGCCTTATCGGCCTTAGTCTTCTTGGGCTTGCTTCTCTTAAATTCCTTCTTCAATAAATGTGAGAATTCAGACGCCAGCTTCTTGGAGCTGCGATTGATAATCTTCTTCACTTTCTTATTCGCTTCCGGCAACTGCAAATGGCTGATGGACTGCTGAACGGAGTCTTTCAACAAGCTACGCAACGCCTTCTTCGACACTTTCTTCTTTTCCATAGGGTTGAATTTTTGATTCAATCAAAATTACCACCCCATCACCAGATTATTAAGCTAATGTGAAGAGAAGCATCCACATCTTTTCCACATTGAAAATGTGCTGATCATCAGCACCTTCCCAACCAAATTGTGGACAACTTACCTCTTATTACCTCTTATTCATAGCGCAAGGAGTTCACTGGCTTAGCCATCGCAGCCCTCAGGGACTGAAATACCACCGTTGTCAGTGCAATAAGGATAGCCGCAGCTCCGCTGAAGACGAACACCTGCACACTCATATTTACTTTATAGGCAAACTGACCCAGCCATTGGTTCATAAGGAAATAAGCCGGCACAACCGCCAACACAATGGAAATAACCACCAACAACACGAACTCTCTTGATAGCAGGGCCGTGATGTTCAATTCCGTTGCACCCATCGCTTTGCGAATGCCAATTTCTTTTGTGCGCTGCTCTGCTGTAAACGAGGCCAGAGCGAATAAGCCTAGGCATGCAATAAAGATGGCCAGGCCTGTGAATACAAGAAATAATTTGCTAAGACGTTGCTCTTCGCGGAATAACTCATCAAAGTTCTCATCCAGGAAGGAATACTCAAACGGATCACCCGATGCGTATTGCTTCCAAAGTTTCTCCGCCTGAGCAATGGCGTCAGCCGGTTTGCCGGAATAGCGTATCAGGAGGTTGTTTGAAATCTTAGTCACCCGCAACACCATGGGACGCACTTGTGTTTTAAACGATTCAAAGTTGAAATCCTTCACAACACCAATCACATTCATCGGCACTTCTTTGGGTGCATTGTTATCACCATCAAATACAATCAGCTTTTCTTCCAGTGGCTTCTCCCACATTAACTCACGCACCGCTGCCCCGTTAATGATTACGGCCATTGTATCAGACGGAAACTCGCGTGAGAAGAAACGCCCTTGTGCCATCTCAAACTTCATGACATCGGCATGATCTACATCAGCAAAGTAAGTACCCATGATGTGGTCTTTACGATCCACAGCCGAACGGAAAGCAGTAGTATTGTTCACACCGGGAAAAACATTGTTGGTGAAACTCGCTTTCTCAATGCCCGTTTGTTGCAACATTAAATTCTTGTAAGCCTCACGGTTCGTGCCCAAGCGACCCGCATTGTTTATTACCAACACACCGTGCTTGTCAAGGCCCATGTTGCGACTCTGCAAGAATTGAATTTGTTGATAGACAATGACTGTACAAATAATCAGAATGATGGAAAGAGCGAATTGAAATACTACGAGACCACTGCGAATGCCTTTGCTCTTCAGACCTGCACGCACTTTTCCTTTCATTACCTCCACAGGGTTGAATGATGTCAGGTAAAAAGCCGGATAACTGCCAGCCATCAATCCGATGACCAGAATTAAGCCAAGTGCGCCTGCTATAAATACAGGACTAAAGAGCGCACTAAATTCAAGAGCCTTACCAGAAAGCAAATTGAATTGTGGCAACAGCACAAACGTAAGAGCAATAGCCAAGACAACTGCCACCGCACCGTAGATCACAGACTCTGACAAAAACTGACCAATCATCTGACTCTTGACCGAACCGAGTGTTTTTCTCAGCCCGACTTCTTTCGCGCGGCCAGCTGAGCGTGCCGTGGAAAGGTTCATGAAGTTGATGCAAGCAATCACCAATATAAACAAACCCACCCCGCTTAAGATGAACACGTATTCAATATTACCAGAAGGTTCAATATCATCGCGAACATTTGAATATAAATGCGAGTCAAGCAAAGGATAAGTAAAATATCCATATTCGTTTCCGCTTTCGCGGAATTTGGCAATCGAAATACCCATGAAACGCTCAACCTCTGGTGCCACGTGCTGGTCAGTCACTTCATTGAGCTTGGAAGAAATATCTGCTATGGCTGTAGCGGGCGATTTACGGAAGTAGGTGTACAATCCATTGTTCAACCAAATAGGGCTGTCGTAATAGTCCTTTTCCGAGCTCGTAGAGGTAATGGCGATAAACGTCACGTGCGAATTGTGTGGCGGATCGGCCACAATGCCTGTTACTTTAAAAGATTTGTTTTGATTGCCCATGGTAAGCAGTTTACCCAGCGCTGGACCATCAAAATATTTTTGTGCCAAGGCGGGTGTGAGCACTACGCTGTTGGGTTCCTTCAATGCAGTGGCGGGGTCTCCTTCCAAAAGTTTGAAACTGAAAAACTCGAAGAAGTTGGAGTCCGCGACAAGTACCTTGTCTTCTGTGAATGCTTTATCACCATTCTTGAACACCATGTTGTTTCTGCGATTGAGTCGGATAGCCGATTCTACTCCGGGTATTTGGCTTATCAACGCTGCGGCCAGCGGAGGACAGGAGTTAGCCGTATTGATTTCCTGGCCCGCAATCTTGCCGTGGAGGCCGATGCGGAAGATATTATCAGTATCCTTGTGAAACGAATCGTAGCTAAGTTCATCGGCTACATACAGAATAATGAACAGGCAGGCGGTGACGCCCACAGCCAATCCAATAATGTTGATGGATGAGTAAAATGCATGCTTGCGAATGTTGCGAAAAGCGATGAGGAAGTAATTTTTAAACATAACAAGTGGGGTAATGGTAAAATCCTATCGAGGCCCCTAGTGGGGCTGACACTACATAAAATCGACCAAGGTTTAGGATTTTAGGGATGAGACGCCTTTTTCACCACGATGGTTACAAGCATTTATAACTTTTTTTTCTTACTCATCCCGCAAGGTCTTGGTTGGGTTCAGTGAAGCCGTGCTGATGGTCTTATACCCAACGGCTGAGACAGCCACTATCGCCATCACTGAAACGGAAATGAAGAGCGTAGTGAAGCCCAACTTCTGGTAGTACTCCCAAATCGAATCCATCAGGAAATCAGCCCCAAAGAAACCGGCTGCCCCTCCAATAACTGAGGCGATACCCAGGTTGACAATAAATTCAAAATTGATAACGCCAGCAATGTTGGCAACCGAAGCGCCCAGCACCTTGCGGACACCGATCTCTTTCATCTTCTTTACGATGTTGAGCGATACCAGCGTGAACAAGCCAATGCCTGTCATCAGAGCAGCGAAGAAGCCAAGAAACCCAAACATCACCGACACGTTTTTATTGATGTCGTTTGTCTCTTGCAGTTCGCGATCAATGAATTGGCCATTGTACAAGGTGTTGGGAAAAACCTCTTTCCATTTCTTTTCCATAAACTCGTTGACGGAAGCCATCTTGGCGGGTGGTACTTTCACTACCACCTGCTGATATTTGTCTTTGGCCGCATAGCGGATCATCATCGGCTCGATCGGGTTCCACAGGGCACGGGCATAAATGTTCTTTACCACACCAATCACATACAATTGCACGGTGTCCATCCACACCACGCGCTTGCCAACTGCATCATCTTTCCAGCCAAATTCTTTGATAAACTCTTCAGTAACAAGCACAGATTCTTTGCGATCTGTCTCTGAATCCTTTTGAAAATTGCGTCCTGACAATAGTGTCATGCTCATGGCATCGAAATAGCCATCACCTACCTCCATGATATCCACTTCGCGTTCGGTTGATTCATATTTTACCGGGTCGTTGTACCACGAATTGGCGATGTGGTGACGTGTGCCTGCAATCAATTCAATGTCTTTGTTCGAGGCAAGCGCATCTCGATAGGTATTGTATCCCGCTTCATTATTGACCCAGACAGAAATAACTCCGTGCGTTGCAAAGCCCAAATCATATTCCTGTTGGAATTTTCCATTTTGATAAAAAGCAACTCCCATAATAATGGCCAACAACGAAATCACAAACTGCCCGCCCAGCAGCACACGTGTAAACCAATTCGTACCACCGAACTTTGCCTTTCCTTTGAGAATACTTACCGGTTCAAACGAGGTGATGTAAAAAGAGGGATACGATCCGGCAATAACGGCCGTAGCAATCAACAACAATACAAGAAAGAGCAAGAAGCCCATGTTGTCGGCATAGCTGAGATCAAGTTCGAGCCAGGGCCACATGGCATCATAAGCGCGCA
>JAIENH010000293.1 GCA_019751475.1 Cyclobacteriaceae bacterium | reverse complement strand
GCGAGGCGGGTGTAGTGCAAATCGTCACCACGGTTTTGAAAATCGCACCGCTCGTGCTCGTCACACTGGGCGGCATCTTTTACATTCAAACTGAAAACTACATTCCGTTCAACAGCAGTGGTCAATCCGACATCAGTGTGATTACTTCGGTAGCAACGCTCACGCTATTTGCTTTTTTAGGATTGGAGTGCGCTACCATTCCATCTGGTCATGTCGAGAATCCGGAGAAAACTATTCCGCGCGCTACCATGATCGGCACCATAGCCGTGACGTTGCTTTACATCGCGGGCACGGTGGTGATCATGGGTGTGTTGCCGCCTTCGGTACTCAAAACTTCGCAAGCTCCGTTTGCCGATGCAGCCGCCAGCATGTGGGGCGACTGGGCGCGTTACCTCGTGGGTGCTGGTGCCGTGATGTCTACATTCGGTGCGCTGAATGGTTGGATAACCATGCAAGGACAAATTCCCGCTGCGGCAGCGAAAGACAAATTGTTTCCCACATTGTTTGGCAAAGAGAACAAGCGCGAGGCGCCCGTATTCAGTCTCGTGATTTCCAGCGTGCTCATCTCCGGACTGATGCTCATGAATTTCAGTCGCAGTCTGGCGGATACGTATCAGTTCATCATTTTGCTGGCTACCATCACGATGTTGATTGCTTATCTTTTCTCAGCGGTGTCGTATGCTATTTTGGCCGTGCGATCGGGTAGTTTAAAATGGACGAGTGGCTCGAAACTCTTTATCGCGATGATTGCTTTTCTGTATTCGCTGTGGGCAGTGGGCGGCTCGGGGGAAGAGGCCGTGTATTGGGGATTTATCTTGTTGATGATTGGCGTGCCGCTCTATGGTTGGAGTAAGATGAGGGTGCGATAGGTTTTTGTATCTTTATCGTATGAATGCCGATTCCAAACAGCAAAAACTTCTGGAGCGAATAACGCTAAAGCCGGGCTTAATGGGCGGACGACCAACGATCCGCGGTCTCCGATTCACCGTAGGTGACATCCTGGAATTGTTAGCCTCTGGCATGAATGAGCTTGAGATTCTTGAGCAACACCCAATGTTGGAGAAGGATGACGTGGCGGCTGCTCTTTTATATGCATCACTGAAAATGAAGAACACAGTGGTTATTCATGCAGCCTGAATGGGAAATCTGGATTGATGCGAATCTCTCGCCTGCAATTGCAAAATGGTTATCCGATCATACCGGTTTTATAGTTAAGTCCGCTTACTCTTTGAATCTACACGGACTATCTGATCCAGTCGTATTTCAGATGGCCAAGGAATCTGGAAAAGTGATTATCATATCAAAAGATGCCGACTTTGCTGATCTTGTTAATCGCTTGGGCTCGCCTCCTAAACTGATCAACATAAAAGTTGGGAATCGAAGTAATCGTTTACTTTGGGAATACATACAGTCGTCTATTGACGAAGCTATTTCTCTTTTAACCACAACTGAAATCGAAATTGTGGATATTCAATAAACCAATTCTTGTTTGAAACAAACCTCTCAATCCGAATACGGCACGCTCCAGCGCGTCATCATCAAGCGGGCTGCCGATGCCTTCATCGATCAAACGAAAATCTCCAGCGAATGGCGTGCGCTCAACTTTCTCAGCGAACCATCTTTCGCCAACGCACAGCAAGAGTCAGCTGCATTTGAAAAAATTCTGAAAACTCACGCAGCCGAAGTAAACTTCCTTCCCGCTGCACCCACCCTCTCGCTCGATTCCATCTACTGCCGCGATGCGAGTATCGCTACCGATCGTGGCATCATCCTCTGCAACATGGGCAAAGACGCGCGAAAGCCCGAGCCCGCAGCCTGTGCAGAAGTCTACCACGCACTCGGCATCACCATACTTGGCCAGATTCAATCGCCTGGCACCGTAGAAGGTGGCGATGTAGCCTGGCTCGATCAAAACACATTAGCCGTTGGCCGCACCTATCGTACCAACGATGCAGGCATCGATCAATTAAAAAAACTGCTAAGCCCTGCAGGTGTCAACGTAATGGTCGTGCCGCTTCCGCATTACCGCGGTCCGGCCGATGTGTTTCACCTCATGTCCATTTTTAGTCCCGTGGATAAAAACCTGGCCGTGGTGTACTCGCCCCTCATGCCCATTCCTTTTCGTGAAGAACTTCTCGCACGCGGCTACAGCTTTGTAGAAGTGCCCGAAGCCGAGTTCGACACCATGGGCTGCAACGTGCTCGCCCTCGGCCCGCGCAAGTGCCTGATGGTAAAAGGAAATCCCATTGCGCGGCAGCGACTGCTCGAGGCAGGGTGCGAAGTAATCGAATACGAAGGTACCGACATCAGCTACAAAGGTGGCGGTGGGCCCACGTGCCTCACGCGACCGCTGCAACGACTCGTATAGGTAGCATTACGTAATTTCATTTCGCGCATGCGAAAAAACTCTACCTCTATGAAATCACTCCTCCTCTTCCTTTCACTTGCCGCTGCGCTCACCAGTTGCCAGCAAAAAACGTTTGAGCACGACATCTCGGGCAAAAACAAACCGTGGTCGTACGAGCCGGCCGCGCGGCCCGGCCAGCAGTTCACCTTTGCTGTCATTGGCGACCTCAACAGTGGCGAGCGGGCCGGAGTGCTCGAAGTGGCCGTGGACCAACTCAACCTCCTCCGCCCCGACTTCATCCTCACCATTGGCGACCTCGTGGAAGGCGGCACCGAGGACACCGCTCAACTCAAAAAAGAATACGACCACTTCGATGCACGCATGAGCAAAGCCAAAGCGCCCGTGTTTCACCTCGGTGGCAATCACGATCTCACCAACCCCGTCATGCGGCAGTATTGGGAAGCGCGCTACGGCAAGCGCTACTACCATTTTGTTTACAACGATGTGCTCTTTCTTGTGCTCGATTCCGAAGACTACCCCGAAGAGCGCATGTGGAAAATCTACAAGGCTCGCAAGCGCGCACTCGAGTTGCTCGACAGCGGCAAAATAGAAATGGCGCAACTCACCGAATACTACCGCATGCCCGAGCGCGTCACTGGCGAAATCAGCGAAGCGCAATCCACATACTTTGAAAAAGTAATTGACGAGCACCCCGCGGTGCGGTGGACGTTCGTACTCATGCACAAGCCCGTGTGGCAGCGCGAAGGCAGTGGCAGCCTCGCGCACATCGAAGCGGCCCTCGCCAAGCGCGACTACACCGTGCTCAACGGCCACCAGCACAAATACTCCTACACCGAGCGCCACCAGCGCGACTACATCATGGTGGCCACCACCAGTGGCGGGCAAGATGCCACCAGCGACCGCGCCTTTGATCACATCATGCTCACCACCATGACACCCGAAGGCCCCGCCACCGCCAACCTCCGCCTCGATGGCATCTTAAACAAGCAAGGCCACATCCCACTCAGTGGCGACACCCTTTGCTTCCAAGCCTCGCGGTGTGGAAAGGCAGTGAGTAAGTAGATTGATTTGTCTTGATTTATGAGCGCTTACCCTGCGACTTGTCCACCGAAACAAATTGAAGGTGGAAGCCTTCTTGATCTCCGAAGCTGTAGCGAAAGAAATGGCGAATCCCGATAGCTATCAGGTGGGCTTGCCCTGCGACTTGTCCACCGAAACGAAGTGAAGGTGGAAGCCTTGGCGAAGCAGGGCGTGTCCCCGCGAACAAACCTTCGCAGCAAGGTGTCCTACACTTTAAAAGTGTAGGACACCTAAAAACACTCAGTCATCGCGGGGTCGGGCTGCTACGGGGTTCGCTTCGCTCCCGTGGCCCTCGCCTCCAGCAGGGCCACCAAGCCCTTCGCATCCCTCACGCGGGCACCACAGTTCCAGGGTGCCTTCCATTGCTAACCTTGGCGTTAATCAAATTGAGGACTGAAACAATGGTGAGCAAACTTCTTGATATTTTTAAGTTTGACCACGAATAGAACATAATCAATGCCCTTAAGCCTTAACGAAATCCGGAAACGAGCAACGGAGTTTTCCAAAGAATGGGAGAACGTGTCAGATGAACGTGCGGAAGCGCAATCTTTTTGGAACAGTTTCTTCAACGTTTTTGGAGTTTCCCGTAAACGTGTAGCCACATTCGACAAGCCCGTGAAGAAGGCCGATGGCCATCAGGGCTTTATAGACCTACTCTGGAAAGGCATTGTATTGGTTGAGCACAAGAGCAAAGGCAAAGACCTCAATAGCGCCTATAAACAAGCGAAAGATTATTTCCCCGGCCTAAAAGATGAAGAACTCCCACGCTACATTGTTGTATCAGACTTTCACAAAATAAAGCTGCACGACCTGGAGGCTGATACAAACGCTGAGTTTGAGCTGAAAGAACTCTACAAAAACATCAATCTTTTTGGTTTCATTAGTGGTTACCAGCAAAAGGTTTACAAAGACCAGGAACCTGTAAATATTAAAGCAGCCGAACTCATGGGCGGTCTGCACGATGCCCTGCTGGCAAACGGCTATCAGGGTCATGAGTTAGAGGTAATGCTCGTTCGCTTGCTGTTTTGCCTCTTTGCCGAAGACACCACCATCTTCGATAAACAACAGTTTACCAACTATATAGAACAACGCACCAAAGAAGATGGAAGCAACTTAGGCATTCACTTGGAGCAATTGTTTCAAGCGCTCAATACACACGAAGCAAAAAGGCAAAAAAATCTGGACGAACAGGTGGCCGCTTTCCCTTATGTGAACGGTTCACTCTTTGCTGAGCATATAAATCTGGCTTCCTTCAATAGTGCCATGCGTGAAAAACTGCTGGTGTGTTGTTACTTTGATTGGAGCGTGATTTCTCCGGCCATCTTTGGCTCCATGTTTCAAAGTGTAATGAACCCTAAGGAGCGAAGAAACCTGGGCGCCCATTACACTAGCGAGAAAAACATACTAAAACTGATCAAGGGATTATTTCTGGATGAACTTCACGAAGAATTTGAAAGCGTAAAATCATCTAAGCCCAAACTTCAGAAATTCCACGAAAAGCTATCGAAACTTAAATTTCTCGACCCAGCCTGCGGTTGTGGCAATTTTCTCATTATTACGTACCGTGAATTGCGCTTGCTGGAGTTGGAGATTTTAAAAATCCTTTTCAAAGGTCAGTTAGCAACAGATGTTAAGTACATTAAGCAAAATTGATGTTGATGCTTTTTATGGGATAGAATGCGAAGAATTTCCTGCTCAAATAGCTACCGTAGCCATGTGGCTGAGCGACCACCAAATGAACATGCGCCTTTCAACAGAGTTTGGCGAATACTTCAAGCGGCTGCCATTGAAGAAGAGTGCGACTATTGTTCATGGCAATGCGTTGCGGTTGAACTGGGAAGAGATTGTACCTAAAGGCCAACTCAGTTATATACTTGGCAATCCGCCTTTCATTGGAAAAAACCTCATGACTGCGGAACAGTCGGAAGATATGGACATAATTTTTCATGGCATAAAAAATTATGGCTCATTAGATTATGTAACTGCTTGGTATATTAAAGCAGCAGCGTACTTAGGAAAGGAACAGAATTCCAAGATTAAAGTTGCATTTGTTTCTACTAACTCAATCTCACAAGGTGAACAGGTTGGAGTACTTTGGAATGAGTTAATCAAACAAAATATTAAGGGCATCTCTAAAAAGCCCTACCAAGTTATCTATAAATTTTCACTGTTGTCCGACTAAAGTAGTAAAAGGGTGGTTTTAAGGCCACCCTTTATTATGTCATTTTTGTAGTGCAAACA
>JAIENH010000686.1 GCA_019751475.1 Cyclobacteriaceae bacterium | reverse complement strand
AAAAGGGCCCTGTTCATATTCAAGACATTGCAAACGATCAGCACATTCCAAAAAAATTTCTCGAGGCGATCTTGTTAGAAATGCGCAATGCAAAAATCCTTCACAGTAAGAAAGGAAAGGGAGGTGGCTACTATCTCTACAAAAAGCCGGAAGATGTGAACCTGGTGGAGATCATGCGACTTATTGACGGCCCAATTTCCCTGCTGCCCTGTGTTTCGCTCAACTATTATGAACCTTGTGAAGAATGCCGGGATGAAAAGGTCTGCGGTATCCGCGATTCGTTTACAGCTGTACGTGACGAGACCCTCAAACTACTTTCCAAGAGTACATTGGCCCAGATTGTAAAGCGGCAAAAGGAAATGGCTAAATGAGCGATGGATTAATCTATTAAATCCATAGACTTATTATATATTTGCTGCCCAAACCAAATCATAATCAACATGGCAATACGATTGGGCGATGTGGCTCCTGACTTTCAGGCGGAAACCACCGAAGGCACTATTCAATTTCACAAGTGGCTGGGCGATGGTTAGGGTGTTCTCTTTTCACACCCGGCTGACTTTACACCGGTCTGCACTACCGAGCTGGGTGCGGTGGCCAAACTGCGCTCAGAGTTCGATAAGCGAAATGTGAAAGTGGTAGCATTAAGTGTCGATCCAAAAGAGCAACATGACAAATGGATTGGCGATATCAATGAAACCCAAAAGACTTCCGTCAATTTTCCGCTAATAGCTGACCCTGAGTTTAAGGTGGCCAATCTTTATGATATGGTGCACCCGGAGGTCAGTGATAAGTTTACTGTACGATCTGTATTTGTTATCGGGCCTGACAAAAAAGTTAAGTTAACCATTACCTACCCGGCCGCTACGGGTCGAAATTTTGATGAAATCCTTCGCGTGATTGATAGTTTGCAGCTCACGGCCAAATACAGTGTAGCCACGCCAGCTAATTGGAAGCACGGGGAAGACGTGATCATCACCACCGCTGTTAAAGACGAAGATATCGCTGCCAAATTCCCGAAAGGGCATACACGCATTAAACCCTACTTGCGCACCACACCGCAGCCAAATATTTGATCCGATTATTTTAGCTTGAACGAAATAACCCCTCATGTCTGCACGAGGGGTTTCTTTTTTTATTTTTGCGGATTAATTTCAAAAATGAAGATCGCGCAGAAGGAAAAACCCATGAATGAGCTTCCTGTAATGCAGGAAGGAGAGGGAATTATGCTGTTTTACCCGCATGTGCCGGCTACGGCCATTGAAGCGGTGACGGAAGTGCTGAAAAGCCGGTGGATTGGGCAGGGTCCGCGCGTGGCTCAATTTGAGAAGGAATTTCAAGAGAAGTTTGCTGGGGGAGGTAGGGCTCTGGCAGTTGGTTCGGGTACCGATGCACTTCATTTGGCTTACATACTGGCTGGCTTAAAGGAAGGCGATGAAGTCATTACGCCTGTATTCACGTGTACGGCTACTACCATTCCATTTTTATACATGGGCGTCAATTTCCGGTTTGCGGATGTAGATCCGGAGACACTGAATATTAATGTAGCCCACGTGCGCGAGTTGGTGAATGAGAAGACCAAGGCGATCGTGTGCGTGCCCTATGGTGGTCTTCCCTGCGACATGGATGAACTCATGGCCATTGGTCAAGAACATGGCATTCCTGTGATTGAAGATGCTGCACATGCATTGGGTGCTACCTATAAAGGAAAGAAAGTAGGCTCGATGGCCGACTTCACCATGTTTTCTTTCCAGGCGATCAAACACATCACCACCGGTGACGGAGGCATGTTGGTACTCAAAGACCCTTCACTGGCTACCAAAGCCGAGCGCATCCGTTGGTTTGGAATCGATCGATCAAATAAACAAAAAGGCAACTGGGAAAATGACATTACCGAAGTGGGATATAAGTACCAGATGACAGACATCGGTGCGGCTATGGGCCTTGCAGGGCTTCATGAATTTGACCGCACACTGGCTCATCGTCAAGGGTTATTTAAAGCGTACAAAAAAGGTCTGCAAGGGGCCGATGGTATCAAGTTAATAGGTGCGGACGCGACTGATCGCACACATGCGGCATGGTTGTGCACGGCCCTGGTGGAGAGGCGCATGGATTTTATGAACAAACTCCGCTCGATGAAAATTGAGTCGGGACAGGTACACTATCGCAATGATCGTTACTCCGTGTTGGGTGGCCGTCAAGACGACCTCGTGCACATGGATGCTATTGAAGAAAACTACATTGTACTACCACTTCACATGCACATGACAGAAAAAGATGTGGAGTACATCTGCCAGGTAATCAAGAACGGCTGGTAATCAGTTTTTATCAGGAAAGACGTCTTCCAGTTCTACAACCAATCCGGGTACGGATTGAGATGCTAACCTGTCGGAGCGTATGAAGGGCCCTGAGGTGCTTACGAATTTTCCTTGTTGGTCCAAGACATATACGGTAACGATCTCTTCTACTGGATACACCACCCAATATTCTTTTACACCAGATTCTTCGTACACATCAAACTTTAGTCTCAGATCTTTGGAAGATGTGAAAGGAGACAAGACTTCGATAATCAAATCGGGTGCACCCAGACAACCTGCCTCGTCAATTTTGGATGGATCGCAGACTACACAAACATCCGGTTGCACAACAGTAGTAATGTCGTTGTTGCTTTTCTTTTTGCCCGGTACTGGTAGCCGTACATCGTACGGAGCAATAAATACCTGGCACTTCTTCTTACGCAGCAGATTTGACATTTGTCGATGGAGTTCGCCTGTAATTTGTTGGTGCCGGGTATTGGGACCAGGCGACATTTTGTAAATTTTACTGCGAATCAACTCCAGGCGCTCATCCCACTGCCACGTGAGATAGTCGGCATACGTGTACGTGCCGGCCAGATCAGGCTCCTCCACTTTCATACTACCGAAATTACGAGATTAAATCGCGACAACAAAGACCCTCTAGGAGAGGCCGATTGATTTTTTAATGCGGTCGCGCAACAAGCGCATTTTGAATTCAGAACTAACAGAAGGGCCAGCGGCTGGGCCTTCGAAGGGCTTGCCCATTTTTAAGTAGAACTTGTAAAGCGTTGAGATGGAAACATTCCACTTTTCCAGGAATTGCCGGTTGGCATTATTATGCACAATGCGCTTGGTGGTCTTTGAACCGAAATGATAAACACGCGAAGCGCTCACACCTTTGAAATAGCGCACACCTGCATGCCACAGCTTCATCATCATATCCGGGTCGCTGCCCATGCCTGGAGAAAACTCCACACTGAGGCCGCCAATGGCCGTCCAAAGGCCACGCGGTAACACTAACGGATACCAATTACTGCCACTCCAGTCTGCAAACGGAATTTTATCGAACTCCTTCAGAAACTTTTGCTCATCAAATTTGTCCACCGTCTTGCCAAAGTCGAAGGGAGCCATCGCACAGGTATTCCGCGAAAGCGTATGCTCGATCATGGTGCCGGAGATGCACCAATAATTTGTACCCGCTTTTTCAATTGCCTCCAATAAGTAATAATCCCATCGAGGAGCAAAATAAAAATCATCATCTGATAAAACAAGGTAAGTTGCCCTCGCCAGGTGAGAGGGCGCATTGAAACCATAACATACACCCGCATTGGAAGCGGAAAAGGTGTGATCCAGACCTTGTGCTTGCACCCATTCACGCGTACCGTCATTGCCTTCATTGACGTGCACGATGATTTGATGCGCATAGGTCGAATTCTTTCGAATACTTTCAACGCAGCAGGCAAGATGCTGCAGATTATTCCACGAAGGAATGACAACAGAAAAGACGGGCTTTTCTGATGACCTAATCGGGTGAAAAGAAATCTCAGGAGTCATGGCTTGATGCGCGTCAGTTGCTGATACCCACGATTGACAAGATAAATGCCGGAAATAGTAATTAAAATAGCAAGTGCAATTTGCAGATTAAATTTCTCCGATAATATCCACCACCCTAAGACGACTGCTACCAATGGATTGATATACGAGTATAAGGAAGCAATGGTGAGAGGGAGTTGCGTTAAGGCATACGAGTACATCGTATAAGCGGCAATAGACCCAATTAATGAAAGGTAAATCAATGCATAAACGATGGTAGGCGACCAAGAAACGGCAGCATAGTCATCAAATGCCCAACTGAAAGGCAGGCAAAACAGACCACCAAAAAACATTTGTATCCCCGCATTAAGAAACGGACTGGCGTGCTCATTATTTTTTTTCATCAAGAAACTTGCGCAAGCCCATGATACGGTGGCAAAGAAAACCAGGGCAATGCCGGTAGCATAACGAGGATCTGAAAAGTCAGCCAGGTGCTCGCGAAAGACAAACAGGATGCCGCTCATACCAGCCACCACACCGATGATGATCATAGCGTTTGGGTACTCGATGCGATTGATGGTAAGATTTAGCAGAACGATACAGATGGGCATGGCCGAGCAGATAATTGCTGCCATGCTGCTGGGAATGTAAACCACTGCCCAGGAGACTAGGCCATTGCCAAACGTGATCATGAGAAGACCACCCAAAGCATTTTTAGTCAAGTGAGGCATAGTGGGCAACGACTCTTTTTTTATCAACACCAAATAAGCCGTGAGGAGTATACCCGCAGTGGTCTGGCGAATAGCAGCAAACAGAAATGGCGGGAAGCCATTGCGTACACCCATCCGCATTACCAAAAAGGTAGTGCCCCAGATGATGCAGATGCCTGCTAAACAAAAATAGGCAATGAGTACGTTGCGCTTGATGGCGATCGAAGTTTCAGGATGAGTACTTGCAATCAATTCCTACAGATCCATTGAGTCGTAGACAACGACTTTGTTCCAGAGGTTTGAATACGTTTCAACAAATTTTGTGTGAATGGGATGATCCTGGTAAATGTCATGACCTTTTACGTTATCAAAAACGGTAAGAAGGGAAACGCTGTAGGAATCATCAATTACATCTCGCTTGGTGGTAGCGGCCGGCACACCAATTCTCACCTGGCGCAGGGTATCAATTTTCTTCAGTGAGTTAATTCCCTCAAGCAGCTTGGCTAAATCAGCTTTGGAGCCGGGATTTTTCAGCCAGAAAAACACATGATGCACCAGCATGCGCTTTTCAGCCGGGGCTGCGAAACTGCCGATGGCTGTTGAAGACATAACGGCCGCGGTGGCGGTGAGAAATTTCCTGCGAGTCGATTTCATAGAGGTGATTTTAATCGGTGACGTATGTTATAAAGATCAAATGTAAAGTTTTATTTGCATTAATGACACCTCATACTGATGCACTTGAGGTTTGGTTATTTTTTAATCTCCTCAACTAAATTCTACTTTCGGATTTTCAAAGCACTAAAGAATGCGCCAACAACTACTGAGCGAAGGAGCTAACGAACTGAGCTATGAAATCCGTGAGATTGTAAAGAAAGCGGAGCTTATTAAAAACTTGGGTCAGGAGATTCAATGGGAAAACATTGGCGACCCCATTCAAAAGCACCATATCATTCCTGCTTGGATTAAAGAAATCATTGCCGACCTGTCGCTGCAAAATGATACCTGTAGCTATTGCCCTTCGAAAGGGATTTTAGAAACACGACAGTTTTTGGCCGCGCAAAATAATTCCCGACAAGGTGCGCAAATTACACCCGATGATATTTGTTTTTTTAATGG
>JAIENH010000381.1 GCA_019751475.1 Cyclobacteriaceae bacterium | reverse complement strand
CATGAACACCATGCCGAGATTGGCACCAAGTGAGAAGTCAGCACCCTGGTGACCGATCACCAAACCGCGATAACTTTTTTCTGCCAGGTCAATAGCTTTGTTCATGCCCTCCACCACAGCACTGCCAAGCGTGTAGCTTTTGCTGTGCCACGCGAAGTTGATGACACCATCGCCCAGGTCGGTGACTTTAGAATCCGCATTTTTCCAAACGATGTTGTTGCTCAGGTTTTCAAGAATGATGAACTCTTCCTTGCCTGGAATATTCTTGTACGACTTGCTCGGAATATCATAATACTGGCGCTTGCCATTCTCCACGCGGTAGAACGACTTGTTGCCCGCGGCCAGCATATCGAGCACCCAGGCGGCAGCCTTGTAGCCGAGGGCTTCCATCGCTTGCACCGTTTTTTCTACACTGAGTGCATCCCATGTATCGAAGGGGCCGAGTTCCCAACCAAAGCCTGCACACACGGCATCGTCAATGCGGAAAAGTTCATCGCTGATTTCAGGAATGCGGTTAGACGCATATTGAAACAGTCCGTAGAAGCAATCGCGATAAAAATCACCGGCTTTGTCTTTGCCCGCGAGCAACACCTTGAAGCGTTCGCGCAGATTGTCGATGGTCTTGGTGGTTTCGAGCGTGGCAAACTTTGCCTTTGCTTTGGGTCTGTATTCTAATGTTTTGAGATCAAGCGTGTGGATTTCCGATTTGCCATCGGGTGTTTTCACTTTCTTATAAAAGCCCTGACCGGTTTTGTCGCCCAGCCAGTTGTTCTTTTCCATTTTGGTCACCACATCGCTGAGCCTGAACATCTCGCGACCTTCATCGTTGGGCAAGCCTGCGTATAAGTTGTTCGCTACTTTCACGAGCGTATCCAAACCCACAACATCGGAAGTGCGGAACGTAGCCGACTTGGGGCGACCGATGACCGGGCCTGTGAGTTTGTCGATTTCATCCACATTCAGATCATATTTCTGCATGGAGTCAATCACTTTCAACAACCCCCACACACCTACACGGTTGCCGATGAAGGCAGGTGTATCTTTACACAACACGGATGTCTTACCCAAATACAAATCTCCATAGTGCATGAGGAACTTCGTGACTTCAGCATCCGTGTGCGCAGCCGGGATAACTTCAAACAACTTGAGGTAACGAGGAGGGTTGAAAAAGTGCGTGCCTGCAAAATGTTTTTTGAAATCTTCGCTGCGGCCTTCGGCCATTAAGTGAATGGGAATACCTGAAGTATTGGAGGTGATGAGTGTACCGGGCTTGCGGAATTTCTCTACTTGCTCGTACACTTCCTTCTTGATGTCGAGATTCTCCGTTACAACTTCAATCGTCCAATCATAATCTTTGATGCGTGAGAAGTCATCGGTAAAGTTTCCGAGTGAAATGCGGGAGGTAAATTTCTTGCTGTAGATAGGCCCCGGGCTGGACTTGATACTGCGGTCGAAAGAGCGCTGCACAATGCGGTTCTTCACCACTTTGCTTTCGAGGGTTAGGCCTTTGGCCTTCTCTTCGTCCGTGAGGGCATTGGGTGCAATGTCGAGCAAGAGTACCTGGCAGCCGATGTTGGCGAAGTGGCAGGCGATGGCAGAGCCCATTACACCTGAGCCGAGCACGGCTACTTTTTTGATAGAACGGTTCATGTTTTTACCAGATGGTTTTGATTGGGTATTGTTTGATGTTTTTGTCGATTGTGATAATGACCAGGTCTTCATGTGTAGCCTGCGCCACCAGCATACGATCGAAGGGATCTCGATGAATGGACTTGAGTTCCTTCAATAATTCAATATGTTGAATATCAATAGTCAAGGTTTTTACGCCCAGTTGGGTCGCAAAGTCGATTACTGACCGTAACCCTTTCTTCAATTGAAGTTTACCTAGCTGAAGTTTTATTGCCATTTCCCAATAGGATGCGATACTTACAAATCTTAGGTTATTTCTGTTTTCTATTTCTGCTCTGGCCAGTGCGGATAATCGATTGTCACCTTCCGCCATCCAAAGCAGCGAATGAGTATCCAACAACACGTTCATTACATATAATCTTTAAAATCTTCCAAGGGCTCATCGAAATCATCCGACATGACGATTGTTCCCCTTAGTGCACCAAACCCAGACTTTTCCGTCTCCTTTTTTTTAACTGATGCCAATAGTTCATCCACGATTTTGTCCAACTCCAACTGCTTATCCAGTGGTAGCTTTTTAATCTTTTCCTGTAGCGTTTCTGAGCTCATATTATGCCCATGTTTTCACCTTTGATAATTCATTTACACTTGATCGCTCAATCACCTGATTGATCTCTTGCACCACTTCAAAAAACGTATTCAACTTGGACGTTGGGATTTCCTCCCGCACTGCCTCATTAAACCGCAGTACCGTCTCGCGCGATTTTTCTTTCATCTTCTTGCCTTCTTTCGTCAGCAACACCCGCACCGAGCGCTTGTCGTTTTTATCCACCTGCCGGTAAATCAAGCCCTTCTCTTCCATGGACTTTAACAACCGCGTGAGGCTTCGGGGTTCCAGACCCATCAGCGGGCCGATCTTCATGGCAGGCGTGCCCTCCTCGGAAGAGATATTTAATAAGGCATAGCCGATGGACATGGTGCCATCAAATTTCAGCGCCTGCTGGTTGTACATGCGCGCAATGGCATGCCAGGCGGTTTTGATGTGATAGTCTACGGTTTCTTCCCTTTTCATTCGTTACAAACGGTTACGAATGTATAAGAATTTATTCTGCATGCATACTATTTCAAGAAATTTTTTTCGAGGCAGGGTAATCAAGACCGTGCCGCTTATGCCGCTCATGAGGATAGAATAATCGCTTTCTCTACATGAATGAAAATATGGGCTTTGCCGTAACAAATAATAAGAAAGCGCTCGAGCGAATCAGCGCGTGACATCAAAGCCCCAACTCCTCTTTTATAAATTCCTTCACACCTTCAGGGCCGGTAATTTTTAGTTTAGCCGTTTTGGTGTCACCGGTAATTTTGATTTCGTAGTCAAAAAAATCGCAGCACTGTCGCTCGGTCTTTACAAATTCACTGAGTTGGTCAATGATCGCGTCCGTTCCGGAGAACGTGTATTCAAAGCCATTGCCCATTTCGTCTTTGGTGAGCATTTGGTTTTTCAAGTCGGCCAGCACGGTCTTTCTCCGGTGTTGCAATTCCTTGCTCGTGAGCTTGCACGTAAGGGCGGCCCGCTCTTTCAGATTGATTGGCTCTATAGACTGAGATTTTGTTTGTGCGCTGAGACTAGCATTCACGGTAAGTGATAAGATTAATACAAACAGTAGTTTCATATTCATTCTGTTTCTGTGCTTGGCACAAGCACTTTAAAAAGAAAGATGGGAATTGTCTCTTGCTTTTCACAATTTCTCAATTTCATTTCACGGCCTTCGCAAAGCGCTCGGCTACATTGTCCCAATTGAGTATGGAAAACAAATTGTCCACAAACTCAGTCCTTCGGTTACGATATTTTAAGTAGTACGAATGTTCCCACACGTCTATCACCAAGACGGGTATCACACCCCACTGGGTTAACTTCTCATGGTTCTCGCATTGAAGTACAGTCAGTTTCTCCGTGGCCGGTAAATATCCTAAAATTCCCCAGCCATTTCCATCTACGCCTTTGGCTGTTTTTGCCATCAAGGATTTCAGCTTGTCGTACGTGCCAAAATCTTTTTCGATTTGTCGTAGCAATGCGCCTGATGGCTCGGTCTTCTTATTGGTAAGGTTCGTCCAGAAGATGGTGTGTAAAATATGAGAGGAAAGATGAACTAAACCACTATCGACTGGAAGTCTATAGGTTGTAAAAAGAATGAAATTCTTACTCCAGAATAATAGTATCAGTATCAATATTGCCAGGCTTGCGATGGTGCTCAAGGTATTCCTGAACCATGTCGTCCGTTATGTTGCCAGTACTCCAAACACCGTACCCAATAGCCCAGAAATGCCGCCCCCAGTATCTCTTAGAAAGCTCTGGGTACTCCTCTTGCAACCTGCGGGACGTTCGTCCTTTCAATCTCTTTACGATATCACTAATGTTGAGCGATGGTCTGTATTCAATGTGGATATGCACATGATCTTTGCTAATCACCCCTTTAAGTATCTTAACATCTTCCGAATCACAAATCTGCTTCACAAGGTCACGACATCTTCTTTGGATGTCCCCTTCCAAAACTTTATATCTATATTTTGTGACCCAAACTATATGGGCCGTAAGCCAAGACACCGTGTGGCTACCGATTCGTTGTTCTTTACTCACAAAGTAAAGTTAGCCATTTGTGTAGCAACTGAAAGTCTTGCGCTGAAAGCGCATAGTTTCAACTAACGATTGTGACCAATGAATTGCTTCCTTTGATAGAAAGGATTAGAACAGAGTCCCTTATCATAACAGGCTGGATTGAATTTTTACAGTCTTATAATAAAATCCAACCGCCTAAACTTTTAAAACCAAAAAAGGATAGTCCATACTCAAAGCGTGTTTATTTGAACACGAAAGAATATTTTGAACAATTCAAAGTCGATGAAGAGGCGATAATAACCGAGGATGATCAAGAGTATGAGACTTGGGTATTCAATAAAGCCAAGTACAAACGCAAACTAATCAATGCCCTTCCGATCGATAACTTCTTTGATTGGTGCAGTAATCAGTTGTGAAGGACGACACAAGTGAATTCACAAATGAAAAAGTCTTCGCACTTACCGGACTACTATTTGAAGGCGACCTTGAAGTTGATTCAAGCTCAGAAGCAAAAGTCTTAAACATAAAAACAAAAACTTCAAAGCTATCTGTTCCAATCTTAAACGTTAAGAAAAATGGAGTATCCTGAAATGCATCGGCAAATAGTCGAGGAATTACTTGATGGGAAGTTTATACTCTCAAGAGAAAAGCAATTTGACAAGATCAAGGAAAATGAGGAGTTCTACATTAATTTCTTTACGGCATCTTTTAACCACGAATTGGAAATTAACAACGAATATGCTCGTCTGGTTTCAGATGAAACAGATGAAAATCTATCAAGAGATACAAGTGCATTTTTTGCCATACTATGTTATGAATTGGACAGAGAGTCTAAAAACTTTCTGGATGCTTTGCAGTACTCAGAGTTTTCAATGGAAGAGATCAACTATTGGTTCGACAACTCGTCCTGGATAGATTTGATTCAAAGCAATAAACAACTAAGAGATTCAGATACTCGTAGACGTTTCATCTTTAGCTCAATGGGTAAAAGAAATATTATTGATAAGGTCAGTGATGAAAGATTCTTTTTTACACCTGCTTATAAGGTGTTTATTGATTATGCAAAGGAGCTAGCGCAAAAGAGCTTGAGTGATAATCAGAATTTATCAGATACTTAAAAATACCTTTTTTGCGTACATGGCATCGCAGCAGCAACACACATTGTGCATGCCGCACTTCCCTCCCACCTTCTAAGCCTGCCCAAAGAGTGTCGCTGCCCCAGCCCAATGTGAATGATGAAGATTGGGTTATTGAAAGCCGCGCTAAAAAACTTTCTATGAAGATTGGGTAAGCCCGGATGCCAAAGCTACTTAGTCCTCCCTTAAAAAGCTGAACGGATTAAGATTACTGAGAATATGAGGTGATTTGTGTTTGTAAAATCTGCAAG
>JAIENH010000580.1 GCA_019751475.1 Cyclobacteriaceae bacterium | reverse complement strand
ATTGTATTGAAATAACTCGGGGTGTAGCGTAGCCCGGTATCGCGCTTGGTTTGGGACCAAGAGATCGTCAGTTCGAATCTGGCCACCCCGACAGAGCCTCTCCATAACCGGAGAGGCTTTTTGTTTTATGAGTTTTACTGTTTACATACTTTTTAGCAAGAAGACTCAGAAGTATTACACGGGTCAGACCCAAGACCTTGAAAATCGACTACATGAACACAACACTGGTGAGACTTCTTCACTCAAAAGTGGTATGCCTTGGAGGTTAGTTTGGAGTCAGGAATGTGCATCTCGATCTGAAGCGATGAAGCTTGAGAACAAAATTAAAAAACGAGGAGCCAAGCGGTTTCTTGATGATCTATCGCGTGGCGCTTAGGCGCCAAGATCGTCAGTGGCCACCCCGACAGAGCCTCTCCATAACCTTTGTTTTTTTGGGTTTATGTGTATGGACTATGATCAACCCTCCTTTACCTGTTCGATTTTATCAAACTCCCGGTAAGCGCTGCAAACCCTCCAGGCAATGCCCCAACAAAAGCCGTAAGAACAAACAGCAGCACTGGAGTTTTCGTTGGGAAGAGCCGCGCTACCTTTTCAGTCAGAATTGATTGTGTTTGTAGATCAATGATGAGTGCAGTGGCAAACCACAAGAGTGCTACGCCTGCAAATCCGGCAGCGAAGGATACTATGCCTTTGTTGCGAAACCAATAGCCTGCTGCGAAAGCTCCGATCGCTAGGGTCCACCAGGGTAAAAAATATTGCAGTGCAAAACACAAGGCAATTGTGGCAAGAGTTTGTTTTAAAAAGTTCATTTCGCAGGTGCTAGTTGAGTTGAAGAGAATTTATACGGACCTAGTTGCTCCGGGCTGGAGACAAAGTGCATTTGAAAATACTTACCCAGTGTCCAAGGCATGATCATGTTATTGTAAAACGGACTTCCAGGGTTTCCGCTTTGACCTCCCGGATAAACGCCCCAGGCTTTGAGTCCATTTTTCTCCAAACTCACCACCATACGCCAGGACGGACCATGAGTGCGTGAGTGCGCATTGACGATGCTGCTGTTACCTCCACTGATGACGTGATAGCTTAGTGCTTCTTGTCGCAGCAGGTGGCCAATGTAGCTGTCTTTGAAGCTTGCCCATTGCGGGTCTTTTTGGTTTTTACTTTTCCATTCATCAATCATGGCAACACCTTTGGAAAATGCTTTGCGTAAGATTTCTGTGGCAGTTTCTTTTTCCGGAGTCGCTACCAAATCGAAGAATGAGAACTGCGGCTTGGTCTTTATTAATCGAATGGTGTTGAACGTAGTAGGGTACCAAGTGGCTACATGAGCGCTGTCCATCTCGTCCCAGATCATCGGCACAAGCGCCCTCCACCATGCTTCATAGTATGAAGCCCCCTCCGATTCAATATTGTTGTAGTAGTCCCACGACTTTAATGCGCTCACGGCCTTCTTTTCGGAATCGGTCAATATGCTCTCATCGAGGTGAGTCAAAAAGACCGGAAGACTTTCGGCAGCTTTCAGGTTATAGTTGTCATTCTGCAGCGCCATCATGTCTTTAGGTGCGATATTGGTGGACGCATTTAATACTTGATTGATTCTGCGATTGCGGTATGCTTCGAAGGAAGTAGCTCCTACATAATAGGGATACGTTGAGTCAACGGGGTGTTGATTAGCCGAGCTGACAAATCCCCGCGAAGGGTTTTTATACATCACGTTTTGCTCGTTGGGGATGAATGCTTTCCATTCGGTGGAGGTCTTGGTACCATCAAGAATAAACTTGCCTTCTTCTTTTCGCCTAACCGGGTACTTTCCTTGGATCCGCATGGCCACATCGCCTGATACGGATGCAAAGACAAAATTCTGTGCTGGGCTTCCGTAGTGGTCGAGTGCACTCATGTATTCAGCATGATTTTTTGCTCGATTGAGTTTATGGAATGTCAAGGCCTCTTTCGAGGGATCGTGTGCTATCCACCGAAAGGCAAAGTGAGACGACTCTCGCTCGGGGTGAAAGCTCTCATCAAACACCACAGGACCATGGTGCGTGTAGGTCACTGTGTCAATATAGTCCTTATCGCCTTTGACTTTGAACGTTTCAATTTCTTTGCGAGCTGCTCTCCACTGGCCATCGCTCATGTACTCAGTTTTTGTTTTGTCTTTGAATTGAATTTTATACCAATCCACAAGGTCGCGCTGTGCGTTTGTCATTCCCCATGCAATAGAGTCATTGAAGCCACTGATGACGGCCGGAGATCCCGGCAAGGAAGCGCCCATAGTGTTAACGGTAGGCGAATTCAAATGAATGATATACCAAATGGATGGAAGACTCAGTGACAAGTGAGGATCATTGCAAAGAATTGGAGAACCTGAAGCTGTCTTTGTACCGCTTACTGCCCAGTTATTACTACCAATATCGGGTGAAGATTTTTCAAATGGCTTCAGCGAAACTAACTCATTGGGCAATGCCAGCGGTACGCTGTCAAGTTTAATAGGTGTAAAATTCCATTTGCCTGCATTATCAACGATAGGATCGCCAATAGGCTCACGATCAGGGTACAGTATGTCAAGCGTTTCTTTTCCAAAAAGAGTGAGGGCATTGGTCATCTCCAGGTCTTTCTCGCCCATGTTGAGTGTTTGGGCCATGCTCTTCAAGAGGAGAGCACACTTAAGATTCGTCCAAGGTTCAGGGGCATAATCGAGTAGTTTATACTCAAAGGGGTAATCTTCATAGCTCAATGAGCTGATGAAGTCATTGATGCCAGCAGTGTATTGATCCACTTCGACTTTTGTGGTAGGATTGCCAGTCATTTTATCAACAGCCACACGAGCCCCGAATACCATTCCCAATCTGCGCTGTCGCCTATCATAGTCAAGTGCGACAGGCCCGAGGATTTCGGCAACACGCCCAGCGGCCGCATGGGTCTGAAACTCCATCTGCCAGAGCCTGTCGACAGCCGTGACATAGCCCTGCGCACGATAGAGGTCATCATCATTTTCAGCAAACACGTGCGGCACACGGATGCTATCGTATATTACGGTTACCTTTCCCCGCAAACCGGGGATGGATTTAACTTCGTTTATTGGCTTGCCAGGTTGAGCGTTTTGCCAGAACCCATGAAAAGGATCAAGAAACTTACCTAAGGGCGGGATGGGGGAGCCAAGGTTCCAGCCACGGTTGAGTGAGTAGAGGAGGGTGAGGGTAACGAGCAGGGAGACAGCGGTTGCAAAAGGCCTCATGCGAATGGTAATTTTTAGTAAAGTAAAAAGGATTTAGTAATTTAGACTACTTTAGAATAAAATAGCTGTGAGGAAATGGTTGGTATTCTACACGAAAAGTAGACAGGAAAAGAAGGTAAGAGATTTGTTGATACGAAATGCATTCGAAGTATTTCTGCCACTTCAGAAAGTGATGCGTCAATGGTCTGACAGGAAAAAGAAAGTAGAGGTGCCTCTTTTCAATTCCTACATTTTTGTCAACGACACCGAGGATAGGATATCGGAAATCCTGCAAACACCAGGTGTAGCATGGAATATTCGCCATAATGACAAACCTGCTGTATTGCATCCACGAGAGATGGAGATTATACAACGTTTTCTTGAAACTGGATTGTTCGTGGAAACGAATGTGGCTTCTGCTTTTCAGCCGGGAGATCCTGTCACGATTATGGATGGACCTCTTAAGGGTATGTCGGGCACCGTTATAAAGGCCTTATCAGATAGTACGTTTTCTGTTGTGCTGGACTCTATCAAACAAACCCTCAGTATACAGATTGACCCACAACTCTTAAAAATCAATCCTGACGGGTTACCCTATAATCCGGTTAGTTTATTAATGAGTAAAGATTTTACTCATTAAAATCTTCTTTTTACCTTTAAACCGTGCTGGATACCCTTATTACGTCAAAAACGAGGATTAAAATGCTGTTGAAGTTCTTCACAAACAGCTCGTCTTCAGCCTATTTGCGCGGCATGGCGGAGGAGTTTGGAGAGTCTACAAATGCCATTCGCCATGAGCTAAATAATCTTTCAAAGGCAGGATATCTCATTTCCAGCGAAGACGGGCGAACTATACGGTATCGGGCAAACACAGACCATCCTTTATATAATGAGGTGCGCAATTTGGTGCACAAGTACCTTGGTATAGATAAGATAGTAGAAGGGATAGTTTCAAAGCTTGGTGATATCCGTGCCGCTTACATCATTGGTGATTACTCGCAAGGAAAGGATACAGGTACTATCGAGTTGTTATTGGTTGGTCGTCTATTAGATAAAGATTACCTGAATCGATTGGTCGAAAAGGCGAAGTTGCTTATTCACCGAAACATATTGGTCAAGCACTTAGGTACAGAGGAATTTGATGCCTGCAAGGAGGCCTATAGTGGCGCCTTGTTGGTGTGGGGAAGTAAATAGGGTACAGAGTTATAGTCATGTTAGTCAAAAATGCTCACTGGGACTGAGGAGGCGGAGCTATAAGTAGCAATTATAGTATATTTTGCAGACTGATTAACTTTACAATTTCTGAAAATGAAGACCAGTCAATTTGGGTATAGCCTTGGCCGTTTAGCGTTCGCTTGTGTGTTCATTCTAAGTTCATGTGTTACTAATAAAAAGTATCAGATGATGCAGAAGAACGATGTCAATAAGCAAAATATGATATCTGATTCAATTATACGCCAGTATGATCTTCAATCATTTAATTACAAAGTTCAAACAAACGATATTCTTTCGATTCGGTTCGAAAGCCTCACCCCCAAGGAATATGATTTTCTTTCTAAGGGAATTGACCCAATGGCAAACGGTCTTGTTGGAGGGGCACTTTTGCTGGGTGATTTGGTTGATGAGAATGGAGAGATCCCTTACCCTGTTGTTGGAAAGGTGAAAGTTGCTGGCCTTACAGTATTTGAAGTGCAAGATTATCTTCAGTCTTTGGCTGATAATTACCTTGAATCACCAATTGTTAAGGTTCGTTTACTAAACTATCGTGTAACTCTTCTTGGAGAGGTTAACAAGGAGGGCGTTGTCGCGATTAACAACAACAGAGCTAGTATATTAGAGGCAATTGGACTCGCTGGAGGTCTAACTGATTTGTCAGATAAAACAAGTGTGAAGTTGATTAGGCAAAAAGGGGGTAGGACTGAAGTAGTCTACCTTAACTTGTTGGATGAAAATTTTGTTAATTCTCCCTACTATTATGCCTATCAAAACGATGTTTTGATTGTACCTGCACTTCGACAGCGACCTTTCAGAAAATATTTTGGACAAAACCTGTCTTTACTTATCTCTTCTTTGTCTTTGTTATTAATTGTACTCACCTATACCAAATAATTGACAGTGCTACCCAATTCACCTACGGCAAAAGAATCTGGCACAGCTTCCAATTCTATTGATTTAAAACGCATTGGATACCGAGTTATCCAATATTGGTATATAGTAGTACTGTCTCTTTTAACTACTCTTTCTTTTGCGTTTTACACCAATCGATACTCGCAGCGGACGTACTCCATCTCATCGTCAATTATTATTCGTGAAAAAGATGATATCAGTGGCGCAGAGCTCTTGTACAGTAACGCGCTAATAGACCAGAAGAGAAATTATCTCAATGAGCCATATATTTTAC
>JAIENH010000504.1 GCA_019751475.1 Cyclobacteriaceae bacterium | reverse complement strand
GGCTGGTTTGAAGGATGGTAAAGAAAACCGGCCCCACCAGGAAGGTGAGCACCAGCCCCAACTGAATACCGTTCGTGATGACTTCTATCACTTGGAGATGAACGATTTCCAGTCTTCCAGTTGCGAACTCTTCAACACCCGGGGAAATTTGGTCTGTCCGCCAGCCTTCCCTTTTGACTTCATCCAATCGTAAAACTTGCCAACGGGCAGTACGTCAACCGTTACGTCTTTGAGCGCGGCACTGCGCTCCACGGCATAGTCATCGTTGAGTTCTTTCAGGTAATGATCAAGTCGCTCTTTGAGTAGTTTAGGGTCGGGCGAGCCATCGGTGCCTACAAACCAATGATGCGCAAAGAGCGAGCCGTGCGGCACACCAGCCACGGTAAACTCCTTAATATCTACATTCAGTTCATTTGACACCAACTCGATGGCCTTGTTCATGTTATCCACCGAAAGGTGCTCACCACAGAGACTGAGGAAGTGCTTGGTACGGCCCGTGATCTGAATCTCACATTCCTCCACGGAAGTGAACTTAATTACATCGCCAATCAGATAGCGCCAGGCCCCGGCACAGGTGGTGAGTAAAATGGCATACTCTTTTCCTTCTTCCACTTCGTCAATCATCACGGTCTTAGCTTCCGGAAGCAGCTCGCCATTGGTTTGAAAATTTTCAGAATTGAAAGGCACAAACTCGTAGAAGATGCCATTGTTAAGCACCAGTTTCATCGACCGATGATTCGGAACAGTTTGATAAGCAATGAATCCCTCGGAGGCCAAGTATGTCTCAATGTAGTAGATGGGACGGCCTAACAATTTCTCAAAACCTTTGCGATAGGGATCAAAAGAAACTCCACCGTGCACATACACACGAAGGTTAGGCCAAATCTCATGAATGTTGGATAGCTTGTGATAAGCAATGATCTTCTCCAGTAAAATCTGAATCCAGGCGGGCACACCCACTACAATGCCAATATCCCACTTGGGTGCCTTGCGGGTGATCTCTTCCAGCTTGGCATCCCACTTGCGGGTCTTGGCAATCTTTCTTCCAGGCTTATAGAAATGTTGAAACCAAAACGGAAGGCGTGCAGCTTGAATGCCACTCAAGTCGCCTTCAAAGTAACTGCCTCGCTTGTTCAAGTGCGTACTACCTCCAATCATGAGAATGCCTGCTTCAAAGAGTTCAGGCGGCAAGTCGTATTTGGACAGCGTGAGTATCTGGCGAATGCTGGTCTTCTGCATTGCCTTCGTCATGTCTTTGGTGACAGGAATATATTTTGAAGAAGCTTCGGACGTACCTGAGCTTAGCGCGAAATATTTAACGCGGCCTGGCCAGGTAACATTTTTTACACCCTTGAGCGAAAGCTGCCACCAGTCTTTATAAATTTTATTATAATCGTGAAGCGGTATACGCTTGAAGGATTCATAGAAACCTTTCTGCCCTTTCCGGAAATTCAGCAGGATGTCTGAAAAATTGTAATACTTACCCATTTCCGTGGCACTGGCCGTGATGAGCAATTCTTTCAGTTCTCGTTTTTGAAGCTCCAGCGGTGACGAATACTCCTGCTCAAGGTTCTCGCGAAGTTTTATTCCCTTTTTCAGCAACGTACCCAGTATAGCCATATTTTTGCCGTTGATTTGGCAGGGCTAAAGATAAAATGGGAATCAAAGATAACATAGAGAAATTCCGGGGCGAGGTAAATCAGTTTAAGGCCAATTTGATTGCCGTAAGCAAGACCCACCCTGTTGAGCGGATCCGCGAGGCGTACGATGCGGGTCAACGAATCTTTGGTGAGAACAAAGTACAAGAAATGGCCGACAAGCAACCCCTACTCCCGGCTGACATTCAGTGGCACCTGATCGGTCATTTGCAACGCAACAAAGTCAAGTACATCGCTCCGTTTGTTTCGCTCATCCACTCGGTGGACAGCCTTCGCCTGCTGGAGGAAATCAACAAGCAAGGCCAAAAAGCAGGGCGCTTAATCCATTGCCTTCTACAGGTCTACATCGCCAAAGAAGAAACCAAGTTTGGTCTTGATCAGACAGAGCTATTCGACCTGATCCACTCACCTGAAGTTGCCAAGATGGAGTTTGTCAAGATTAACGGGCTGATGGGCATAGCAACGCTCACCGAAAATCAAGGTCAGATCAGGCAGGAGTTTAAAATGTTGAAAAGTTTGTTTGAAAGTCTAAAGTCCTCCACCCTCTCTCCGAATATCACCATGAAGGAACTATCCATGGGCATGAGTGCGGATTATAAGATTGCCCTGGAAGAGGGCAGCACGCTGGTGCGCATTGGTACGGCCATATTTGGCGAGCGAAACTATTCTGCGGCACACTAAAACATTCTTACATATGAACCAACGCACTGCACTTATTACAGGATCCATTCTTGGCTTACTGGCAGTGGGCATCGGGGCGTTTGGCGCTCATGCACTCAAAGCTGTGCTGGAAGTCAACGGACGAGCGGAGACATTTGAGTTGGCAGTGCGCTACCAGTTTTATCATACAATGGCAATTTTAGGTGCCGGAATACTGCTGGAAAAAATACCTTCACTGAGGCTGGCGCCTGTTTTGTTTCTTGTCGGAACGATAATTTTCAGCGGCAGTCTGTATATCCTCTCGCTCACCAATCAATCGTGGTGGGGTGCTATCACACCCATCGGTGGTGTTTCACTTATTGCGGGCTGGGCCAGAATGGCCTGGTCATTTGTACAGAGTAAATGATTTTTAGGCGTCTGACACTTTAAAAGTGTCATGACGCCTAGGTAACTTTTGAGATAGCTAGTTAGGCGCTTTCTTTTCCAAGACATTGGCAGTGAACACCACTTGGGTTCCTTCTGAATTCACGGCATTTGATACAATCGTTACCACTTTATTTTGCTTGCCGTATTTTCCCAGACTATTAAATGCTACTGTAATTTCTCCGGATTGACCTGGAAGTATTGGATCGCGTGCCCAGCCTTTGGGTGTGGTGCAACCGCATGTGACTTGCACATTGGTAATAATGAGGGGCTCATTGCCTGAGTTCTTAAACGAAAAAGTATGCTCCACTTTGTCACCCTGGGTAATATCTCCGAAATCGTGTGTGGGCTTCTCCCAGGTGATAACCGGGCCGGTAGTTTGAGCCATCGCACCGACTGAAATCACTAAAAACATCAAAACAAAAAATATCCTGCTCATACAACGTGATTTTTTACGAATTTAGGCATTTACCACAGATGAGTAACGTATCGGTGTCGTCTTTAGATTCATCCGCAAAAGAAATTTATGGAAACCGGGTGCGCATACGGTTTTGTGGACTTTGTTGGCGAGAGAATAGGTTGCTGTTGGTCAACCACTTCGGTCTGTACGGCCACGATTTTTGGGCACCTCCCGGTGGTGGCGCGGAATTCGGGCAACCGGCAGCTGCCAACGTAGAGCGGGAGTTTATGGAAGAAACCGGGCTTACCGTGAAGGCGGGGTCATTCAGGTTTGGATGTGAGTTTATCAAGCCTCCTCTTCACGCGGTGGAGTTGTTCTTTGATGTTGAGGTCATTAGTGGTGAACTGGCACCCGGACGAGACCCGGAGCGGAAAAAGCAAATCATACGCGAGGTTGGCTTTTTCACCGAGCAGGAAGTGCGAAATCTACCCGCTGATCATAAACACGGTGTTTTCAACCAGGGCTTTACCTTTGAAAAACTCCGCCAGATGCAAGGATATTTTAGAATTTGATAGGATTCGGCCAAAACCGACTAAAAAACTCATAAACCACCTCAAAAATCTCGAAAAACGGATTTATTATTGCAAGCTAAAACCTGAACCAATGAACCTGACGAAAATCCTAACCGTAGTACTCATAGCCGCCAGCTTAGTGTTGGTGGGGTATCTTTATAACAGCATTCAGAAAGTCATTGATGACCGTGCTTTAATTGAAACGACAGAAAAAGGTGTAATTGAACGCCTGAAGTTGATTCGCGAAGCAGAATCGGTGTTTCAAGAGCAATTTGGAAAATATACCAGCAATTGGGACTCTCTGGCGGATTTCATCGAAAAAGGACAGGTGCCGATTTTGGAGCGCAGGGAGATCATAACCCAGCAAGCCTATGGCGGTGAGAAAGTAGAGATTAAAATCGATACGCTGGGATTCATCTCTGCCAAGGAGCGCATCTTCAAAAAGAACTACACCCTCAATGCTACCGACAATGGCATTTTCTTGGGATATAAAGTAAAAGTAGGCGACCAGGTAATTAAGAACATGAAAGCATACTCTATAAAGGTGGGTGACCGCACGAATGAGCCCCCCTTCCAGGAAAAAGGTACTATCGTGAGCTTGTCAGAAGTGCGCGAAGGTGAAGCCGTAAAAAAGGGCAAGGTACTGATCAACTATTCCGACTACATCTTTAACCCGAACATTGACGTGCGCAAAATTGGTGAGGTGCCTGGCACCGGAAAGATGTTTGACATTTTTGTCAGCAAAGTGGACAAGGGTGGATTTAAGGTGGATGTGATTGAAGTGAAAGACCCTGCACCAATCAACCCGGCCCGCAAAGAAAGCAACGAACAAAAGACACGCAAGCCATTGCACTTTGGTTCGCGCATTGACGTGGCTACTGCCGGCAACTGGGAATAATAAAATCATTTGACTGCTACTGCCCCGCGCCATAAACTGATCAAGAAGATCAAAGACCAGAAGTTTGACGAAGAAAAACTTCATCAATACATACTGCTGGCACAAATTGGGGCGAAAGACTTTCAGGTGGCTGTTATCGATAGCGATGACGACCGCCTGATTTTTTTTGAGGACTACGTATTCAACGAAGTCAATTCGCAAGCTGACCTGCAGCAGGCCCTCCAGGATTTGTTTGAATCGCACGAATACCTCATGGCGGGTTTTTGGAAACACGTGCGCGTGTCCATCAAGAACAACAAGTTCATCCAAGTACCCGCGAGCCTCTTTGTAGAGCAGGCCGCCGATGAGTATTTGCGCTTCAATGCGCCCATTGATGCGGATAAAGAAACTGTGGTCACGTGTTCAAACCATCGGACAGATGGAATCACCATTTTTGCTGCCACCCATGAGATGATAAACTGGCTGAACAAGGTGTACGCTAACTCCAACGTGAAGATCGTTCACCAGTCGGCTGCGTTGATTGAGGGAGTGCTGGCCTCGGCCACTCCAGGCGAAAATCCATTGTATGTGTATGTAGATCGCTTCAAGCTTCATATTCTCTTCCTTAAAGATGGCAAGCTGATTTACTACAACCAGTTCCTGATTAAGCAGTTTACTGACTATGTGAAGTACATCATGCTGGTGATGAAAGCGATGGGGCTTGAGCAGGAAACAAGCCGCGTGATATTGTGGGGTTATATTGGGAAGAACTCCCCGCACTACCAGGAGTTCGTTAAGTATGTGCGCAATGTGTCGTTTGGTGAGCGTCCTTCACACCTTAAGTTTGGCTACCTGTTTGACGATATTCAGGAGCATCATTTTTTTGATCTGTACTCTGCTTACCTGTTGCCATGAAGCGTGTGGCACTTTTTCCGGGCTCGTTCGATCCTTTTACCAAAGGCCATGAAGACATTGTGCTGCGCGGCATGACGTTGTTTGATGAAATTATTATCGCCATTGGA
>JAIENH010000455.1 GCA_019751475.1 Cyclobacteriaceae bacterium | reverse complement strand
GGATGCTTTGGCTGTAGCGAAGAAAGCTTCTGGGACAATGGCCCGATTTACGCACGGCAAGCCAACGCAGGGTTATTCGGCATCGAAGCCAACGCTGATAAGATTGGTATGGTGGCGCTGGGCGTAACAGCCGCTGGCATTGCGGCTCATGCGGTGGCTACCAATCTGCGCAAGCACAAAATCGTAGAAGACCTGATCAGTGAAGGTAAAGAGGGCGAAAAAGAGTTGAATAAAAACTAGAAATGTATGTCACAACGAATTGTAGTAGACCCCATCACCCGTATTGAGGGTCATTTAAGAATCGAAGCCGAAATAAAAGACGGCAAAATTGAAGAAGCCTACAGCTCGGGCACCATGGTGCGCCTGATTGAAGAAATATTGCGTGGCCGCGACCCGCGCGATGCGTGGGCGTTTGTGGGCCGCGTGTGTGGTGTCTGCACTTCGGTGCACTCCACCGCTTCGGTTCGTGCCGTAGAAGACGCGCTCGGCATCATCATTCCGCCCAATGCAGAAATGGTGCGCAACCTCATGTTTTGTGCGCAAAATATTCAAGACCACGTGGTGCATTTCTATCACCTACATGCACTGGATTGGGTAGATGTGGTGAGCGCACTCAAAGCTGACCCGAAAAAAACATCCGAGATTGCGCAGAGCATTTCGAACTGGCCTAAAAGTTCGCCTGGCTATTTTTCAGATTTACAGAAGCGATTGACCAAGTTCGTAGAGAGCGGGCAGCTGGGGATTTTCGCCAATGGTTATTGGGGTCACCCCGCTTACAAGCTGCCACCTGAAGTAAATTTGATTGGCGTAGCACATTACCTCGAAGCATTGGAGTGGCAAAAAGAAATCGTGAAAGTCCACACCATCTTTGGTGGCAAAAATCCGCATCCGAATTATTTAGTAGGCGGCATGGCTTGTTCGATTAGTTTAGATGATGCCAGCGGAATAAATGCAGAGCGTTTATCGTACGTGCTTACCGTATTAAAGCAAGCCAAAGAATTTGTAGAGCAAGTATATGTGCCCGATTTACTGGCGATTGCTCCTTACTATTTAGATTGGGGCGCCATCGGTGGTGGTCTTGGCAATTACTTGGTGTATGGCGATTTATCAACCACATCCTATCGCGAGCCGAAGAATTTCAAATTTCCTGCCGGTGCCATTTTAAATAAAGACCTCAGCAAAATTCACGAGGTAGATTTGCGCAGCGACAATGAAGTACAAGAGTTTATTAGTCACAGTTGGTACGAATATGCGGGTGGCGATGGCGTGGGTTTGCATCCCTGGAAAGGTGAAACAAAACTGAACTACACAGGGCCGAAGCCACCGTTTGAGCACCTGAACGTTGATGAGAAATATAGTTTCTTAAAAACTCCTCGATGGAAAGGACATGCCATGGAAGTAGGACCATTAGCACGCGTATTGGTCGGCTATGCCAGCGGCAGAACCGATTACAAAGAAGTGGTCGATAGCGTATTGAAGAAATTGAACATCCCGGCCACGGCCTTGATTTCTACTCTTGGCCGCACCGCAGCGCGCGGGGTGGAAGCTTTATTGGTAGCGCAATGGTCACTGGAGTTTTACGACCAGTTGATTACCAACATCAAAAATGGCGACACGCGCATGGCATCGACAGAAAAATTCCAACCCGACACCTGGCCGAAGCAAGCGATGGGCGTTGGCCATAACGAAGCACCGCGTGGCGCATTGGCGCACTGGATTGTGATTGAAGACCAAAAGATTGCCAACTATCAATTAGTGGTTCCCTCTACGTGGAATGCATCTCCCCGCGACAAAGAAGGCAAATCATCTGCGTACGAAGCGGCATTGAAAGACACCCCAATTGCAGACCCTAATCAGCCGCTGGAAATTTTGCGCACCGTGCATTCGTTCGATCCATGCTTGGCTTGCGCTGTTCACTTGTACGATGAAGAAGGCAAACATATCAGTAAAGTAAAAGTGTTGTAGTTATGGAAACATCAGCAACTCATTCGTCTTACCACCAATTGCGCAGGGTATTTGTGTGGGAATTGCCCGTGCGTGTGTACCATTGGATTAACGCGCTTTGCATTTTGGCATTGATTGGTACGGGATTTTTAATTGGCGACCCGCCCGCCATTATGACGGGCCGCGAAGCGTATTCCAGCTTTTGGTTTGGCACCACGCGGTTCATTCATTTCGCTGCTGCTTACCTCTTCTTTTTTAATTTCTTATTCCGCTTGTATTGGGGTTTTGTTGGCAATAAGTATGCGAATTGGAAGAACTTTATTCCCACCAATCGCGCATTTTGGAAAGATATGTGGGGCATCATCAAGTCAGATATATTTATGACCAAAGGATATAACCTGCATGCCATCGGTCACAATCGGCTGGCGGGCTTCATTTATTTTCTCACGTTCGTTGCATTCGGCATTCAGTGCCTCACCGGTTTTGGGTTGTATTCGGCCATGAGCGACTGGTGGTTCCCGAATTTGTTTAGCTGGGTGCCGCCTTTATTTGGTGGCGATTTTTTGATGCGTCAAATACATCATTGGGCGATGTGGTTCTTCATCTTGTTTGCTATCGTGCATGTGTACTTGGTCTTCTATCATGATTATGTGGAAGGCCGTGGCGAAATTTCAAGCATGGGTGGTGGTTGGAAGTTTATAGAGGAAGAAACGTTCAAGAAGAATATGGAAGAGGAAAGAAAATAGTGCAAAGCAGCAAAGAAATGAAAGTAAGCACTTTGTGACTTTGTGCCTTCGTGGAGTAGAATTTTGCCACCAAGACACGAAGATGAAACCTCGTGTCTTCGATTTTAATGTCTGTATCTGGGGGAAAATCCCTCGCCTTTAGGCGAAGACTTTAGTTTAATAATTTTGTATGAAACGAACACTAGATGACTCAGCGATTTTCTCCCGAATGATTTCCGAGTCTATATGCATTGCTTCAGTCGGCTTTAGCCGATACTAAACCCTTCGGCTTTTAGCCGAAGGTAGTTCAGTTTGATATAAGGATGAAAGAACCGAACATACTGATATTGGGTGTTGGAAATTACCTGATGGGAGACGAAGGCTTGGGTGTGCACGTGGCACGCGCGCTACAAGACGAGCAATTGCCAGAAGGCGTGGATGTGTTGGATGGCGGCACCGCGGGTTTTCAACTAATGGAGTACTTGGAAAAATATCCCATCGTCATTATGATTGATGCCACGCTCGACAAAAATACCGTAGGCACCATTCGGTTGATAGAGCCAAAGTTCTCTCAAGATTTTCCCAAGGCCATGAGCACCCACGAAATCGGTTTGAAAGATTTGGTGGAAAGCCTCGCCCTGTTAGGCAAGCTCCCCAAAATCTATTTGTACGTGATGACGGTACAGGATATTGCCAATTTGCACGTGGGGCTTTCGCAGTTTGTTGAAGAACAATTGCCCCAACTAAAGCGATTAATCTTAAACAAAGTTGATGACCTGTTGCCTGCCGTTCTGGTGTAACGGAATTTCTTGCGCTCCTGCGCATCTTTTTACAAAAAAAGCCTTGTTTACATTAACCATATAGGTAGAGGATGCCATTAACCCCTTGAGCGCAAGCATTGGAAGCACTATCAGCAGGCGTATGAGCAATGTATTCGAAAGACCTCTACCGAACATGCCCCTTGGTATATCCTCCCCGCCGATGAATATACCACACGAAACCAACGCTACACCGGTCCAATCTACTTTAGAGCGCCAGAATAATAGGGGCGGCAGTTCGCGAGGACGAACCATTTTTTTTGTCAAATCTTAAAATTGAATATCTTTAAATGGTTAAATCGCCTTTATGGATGGTAAATCTGTGGTTTTAGGCAGGGAAACAGAATTTTTCAGCATGGTATCGAAAGGAAATCGAAAAGCCTTTAGCGAGGTTTATGATCACTTCGAGCCTAGGCTTTTTGCCTTTGTCTGTAAAATGACAAGATCGAAGGTAGCAGCAGAGGAAATTGTTCAGGAGCTTTTCATAAAATTGTGGATCACAAGAAAAAAGTTAGCCGAAGTAGAAAATCCAAGGGCTTATGTTTTCACAATGGCCGCAAATCTTACTTTTAATTATCTGAAAAAAGTAGCACGAGAAGTTGCTTTGGCCAAACGGGTAAGGAAAAGATCCCCCACTTTTTCAAATGCGACCGAAGAAATCATTCTTTTTCTTGAAAGCCAAAAATTAGTAATGGATGTTGTCAAGCAAATGCCCGCGCAACGCAAAGCAGTTTACTTAATGAGCCGTGAAGGAGGGTTGAGCAAAGAGGAAATCGCTAGAAAGATGAACCTGTCGCCTAACACAGTGAGAAATCACTTGTCAGAGGCGTTGCACACCTTACGCAAGCTTTTTGGAATGAGTGCCCTACTTCTCTGTTTACGAGCGATTTAATTATCGCATAGCTTTATCTTCTTCACATCCCCGGTAAAAGTTTCTAAATATTTTCTAACGGACTGGTACTAGCGGACGTATCGAATGTCTACCTTATGTACGCCTTATCAATAGTATGATGACCAAACCTGAGTCGAAAATCCGTGTTTTACTTACGCGCTACGCGAACTCCGAATCAACTGAAGAAGAAGAAAAAGAATTATTTAGACTTCTTGAGCAGCCATCTTCTGAAGCAGAAACGAAGGCAACTTTAGTATCTCTTATTGAAGATACAAACGATTTCCAACGTGATGAACAAAGAAAGAACCGGATTATGTCAACAGTATTTGGCCGAATGGTGACCGACAGGCCAAAGGAGGCATCGAGAAACCGGGTGGTGCGGTTAGAGAGATTGGCAATAGCAGCCTCGGTTGTCCTTTTGATTTCGGTGGGCATTTTTCTGTTTTGGCATCGGTCTGTTTTAGAAAGTCCGCTAAACCAAGTAGCGTTCAAAGAAAACGATTTGCAGCCTGGTAGCAATAAGGCAACACTGACTCTGGCAGATGGTAAACAAGTTGTGTTGGATAGTCTGTCGGCTGGTAAGTCGTTGAGGCAAGGCGCTTCTGCCATCGTAAATCGCCCAGGCCATTTGGCCTACAACACGGAAAACAAAAGCGAGGAGATTGCTTATAATATATTAACTACCCCAAGGGGAGGCCAATACCAATTGACATTGGCCGATGGAAGCAAGGTATGGTTGAATGCTGAGTCTTCGATTCGGTTTCCTTCCCATTTTATTGGCAAAGAAAGAAGAGTTCAGATTACAGGCGAAGTTTACTTTGAAGTTGCAAAGAATGCGGCCATGCCATTTAAGGTTGAGGTGGGTGAAATGGAAATAAATGTGCTTGGCACACACTTTAATGTAAATGCCTATGAGGTTGTTAAAACCACATTGATCGAGGGGTCTGTTTTAGTAGCAATGGAAGACACCAAGATGGTATTAAAACCTGGGCAGCAGGCGCAAGTTATCACGAGCGGAAAAATTGACTTGTTTGAGAGTCCTGATTTAAATGAAACCCTGGCCTGGAAGAATGGACTCTTTCAATTTAATAATGCTGACATCCAGACAGTCATGATGCAAGTAGCCAGATGGTATGATGTTGAAATAATTTATGAAGGCAACGTCACGAAACGTTGTGGGGGA
>JAIENH010000514.1 GCA_019751475.1 Cyclobacteriaceae bacterium | reverse complement strand
CCAAAGGGCTACTACATCCAGTGGAGCGGCCAGTACGAAAACCAGGTGCGTGCCGAAAAAAGACTAATGATCATCATTCCCATTACCCTGCTGGTTATCGGAATTATTCTATACATCACGTTCCACACATTTCGTGAAGTGATTATTGTGTTTGTCAGCGTGCCCGTTGCTCTGGTTGGCGGAGTCTATTCATTGTACTTCTATAGCGTGAACTTTTCTGTAGCTGTGGCGGTGGGGTTCATTGCCTTGTTCGGAGTAGCTGTTGAGACGGGTGTTTTGATGATTGCCTACATGAATGATTCTATCAAACGCTTGGTGGGAAGCAAGAATGAAACCAACCAGGTAATTGAAAAAGAAGATTTGCGCAATGCCATTTTCGAGGGCGCTGTACCGCGCGTAAGGCCGTTGCTGATGACCGTATTGGCCAATATACTGGGGTTAATCCCGATACTTATCTCAACGGGTACCGGCAGTGATGTGATGAAGCCCATTGCCATACCGTTTGTGTTCGGCTTGGTCTCTTCTACCATTTTCGTGTTGGTGGTGCTGCCGGTATTCTACCAGGTGGTGAGGGAATATGAACTGAAAAAAACCGGAACACTCAAAGTATTGGATATTGAAGAATAACACCATGAAAAAAATCACGCTATATATAATGGTCGGCTTATCCATACTCTTTTACGGGTGTAAAAAAGGATCGCATGATGAGCACGGTAAGCATGGATCTCATCCGAATGATGAAGCAAGCCAAAAAGCGATTTCCATTTCAGTGGAACCAACTAACCGGAAAGTAATATCAAGCCAGGCCCTTGTAAAGCCAGTTAAGCAACTTCAATCAAGTCCGGTTAACGCATACGGATTTATTTCCCTCGATGAACGCAGGAGCAACCAGGTAGCTGCGCGGGTAGGCGGCCGCATCGAAAAGCTTTATGTAAAGTATGAAAATCAATTTGTGCGCAAAGGCGATAAAATACTGGAACTGTACAGTCCCGATCTTAACACCAATCAGGAGGAACTTTTGTACGCACACAAAGTTGACCCCGCTGGTGAGATCACAAAACATGCAGCCCATAAACTTAAACTGCTGGGAATAACCGATGCCCAGATAAAACAAATTATCGAATCGGGTAAAACGTTCTTTACACTTTCCATCTACAGTCTGTATGACGGATATATTTTTTATTCCCCATCAACCCAAATGCCCCCAACAGGAACGGCAATGACTTCTTCAGCAGGAAGTAAGATGGGTGGTGGCATGGGGTCAGGTTCCCAGCAAAAACAGCAGGCTTCATCTTCTTCGACTTCCGCATCAGGACCAGTCCGCGAAGGAGCATACGTTTCGCCAGGGCAAACGCTCTTTTGGATCAATGACCTTCGTGAGGTGTGGGGCATTCTCTCCGTGGACAACCTTCACCAGGATGAGATAGCGCTGAACAACAGTATAACAATGGTGAGTGAGTTAATTCCTGATAAACCGATTAAGACCACTGTGCGATACATCGAGCCACAATATGCCACAGGTCAAAAGTTCATCCAGGTTCGAGTGTATCTGTCAAATGCCAATAGAAACCTCCGTATCAATTCATTATTGGAAGCAACCATCTACCCAAAAACAAAAGAATCGTTGACGTTGCCTGCAACCAGCATTCTGTACTTGGGTGGAAGGCAGGCCGTATGGAAAAAGGTGGGGCAAACCGAAGAAGGTACTCACATTTTGGAAATCCGGTTCGTGAGGCTTGGCCCGGTTTCGCAAGGACGGGTAACCGTGCTGAGCGGATTGGAGGGTGATGATGAAGTGGCCGTAGATGCCGGGTACTTAATGGATCGTGAAAGTTTGGTTAAACCCGAGTGAGTCATGCAAAGAAATACGATTTATATAACCCTATTAATTCTCCTTCTCTCAGCATCCTGCGAAAAAAAACAAGAGCAGTCGCACGCAGGACATGGCGATGCGCATGAAGCAATGCTCTCATTGACAGAACAGGAGAGACTAGTGGCCAACATTCAGATCGATACGGCACAAGTCAAAACAATCTTTGAAGAGACAACCTTGATTGGCACTGCTGCGGTGGATGAACGGAACATCAATCTAGTCAGCTCCCGCGTAAAGGGCAGAATCGACAAACTATTTGTGCGCAACCCTGGCACATTCGTGAAAACCGGAGATCCACTATACAGTATCTATAGCGAAGAGCTGTTGTCTTACGAAAATGAATACCTACTGGCCATCGATGAAAATAGAACAGCCACCACTCAAAAAGAGATTACCCAAAGAATGGTCGAAGCATCCCGCAGGCGCCTTGAGCTTTGGACGCTGACGGAAAAACAAATCAACGAACTGGAAAAAACGAAAAGCATTTCTCCACTGATCACCTTCTACTCTAATCGCAGCGGGTACTTGTCCGAATTGCTCGTGCGCGAGGGTGAGTACGTTGAGATCGGTAGCCCCATGTTCAGGCTGGCTGACTTAAATAGCTTATGGATCGAAGCTCAATTGTACAGCAGTGAGATCAATTACCTGAGACAGTCACCCACAATTGAAGTGGAGTTTGAAGCTTTTCCGGGCGAACGCATCAAAGGTGAGATCGTGTACGATAACCCGCGACTGGAGGACAATACGAAGATCAATCTGGTGCGCATCAAAGTTGACAATCAGAAAGGAAATTATAAGCCTGGCCTGATGGCGTATGTGTACTTGAAGCGCAACCGAAAAGAGACCCTGGTCATTCCCAAGTCTGCCTTGCTTTTGGAAAATAATGTAATCGTTTGGGTGGAAACCAGTGACGGCATGTTCGAACAACACATGGTGGACATTGGCACTCAGAACAAACGCGAAGTGGAAATACTCAGCGGGTTATCACCCGGCGACAAGATAGTGATTCGCGGTGGTTTTCTGCTGAACAGTGCCTGGAAAGTAAAACAAGGTGGCGGTGCGATGAGTGGGATGAAAATGTGAGAACCGCCACCTATTAATATGAATTAAAAATGCTTAGTGGATATAGAACCTTATGTTAAACTTTTAAAAACCATGTTATGAAAAAAACACACAAACCAATCCTTGTTGCATCTGTTGGCATAGGCCTCCTGTTGAGTTCATGCGACAACGACAAATTTCCCGAAAAGGAAATTGTTGTAAAAGACAATGTATCGTTTGCGCTGGACATTCAACCTATTCTCACACTTGAGTGCGCTACCTGCCACAATCCTTCAGAGGCAGAACCAGATTTGCGCGAAGGTTTTGCCTACGAGTCTCTCATGAACCTTGAGGAAGGCGCCATTGTACCCGGAAATGCCGAAGGAAGTGAATTGGTAGAAATGCTGGAGTGGGCTGAAGGAGTTGACAATCCCATGCCAACGGCAGGACGCATGTCTCCGCTGAAGATAGCATTGATCAAAAAGTGGATAGACGAAGGAGCACGCAACAATTAACCCATCCTAAAAAATTCAGATTATGAAACACATAGTAGCTTTCTTTTTGGCATTGATAGTTGGTTGTATTTCTGTACAAGCGCAGGAAGCAGATACCCTTGCACGCAAAGCAGACAAGCCTGAGCGTGATGCATTTCAAAGTTCATGGTTAATTGACAACCCTACTGGTGTAGTCGCTTCCAAGAAGACCCTGACATTTGACATTCAACACCGGTTTGGGGTAATCAAAAACGGCAATAACGACCTACTCGGTATGTGGGGGCCGGCTAATATCAGGCTTGGGCTAAGCTATGCCATCACAGACCGCATCACGCTGGGTTTTGGCACTACCAAAAATGATCGCCTGCAGGATTTCAACCTGAGAGTAGCACTGCTACGACAAACCCGTTCCGGCAGTGTGCCGGTGAGCATGACTTTTTACGGCAATACAGCAATCGATGCGCGCGCGGGAGACTTCTTCCCTAAATCATCGAACCGTTTTTCATACTTCAGTCAACTCATTATCATGCGCAGGTTCAGCCGGACAGTTTCTTTCCAGGTGGCTCCAAGTTTCTCGCATTACAACATTGTTGACGAATCACTTGCCAACAATCAGTTTGCGATTGCGGCAGGCGGTAAAGTAAGCATCAGCGATAAAACCGCAATACTGCTCGACTACAGTCAGCCGTTTGGCCAAAACTCAGACAATCCGGGTTTGGCATTGGGTATTGAAATGTCTACAGGTTCACACGCTTTTCAAGTATTTGTCGGTAACTACAATGGCATTGTTCCGCAAAGGAATTACATGCTCAATCCCAACAAACTTTCCGATAAGCAATTCCTGATCGGCTTTAACATTAATCGCCTTTGGAATTTTTAACCCAGAAACTTTATGGAGCATGAAAATAAGAACCCAGCCGTTTCGAGAAGGAAATTCTTAGGGTTCAGCCTTGCTCTTCCTTTTTTGCCTGTGGCAAGTCCGCTGGCTAAAACAACGGTTGAAGAGCAAAGTGAAGATGATGAATTTGTCACCATGCTGACATCCGATGGCAAGGCAGTGAAGGTGAGAAGGGATGCCATTAAAAATGCAAAAGTCATCGAAAAGAAAATGTCTAATCAATCACTGTTAAGCTGGCTGAAACCAAAGGGCTTTACGAAATAAGGAAACCATGAAACCTGAAAAAGACAACCAACAAAAGTCGAGACGCAACTTTGTGGAGCAAGGTCTAAAATTTGGTTTGCTCACAGCCGCAAGCGGTGCATTGCTAGCAAAAGTATTTGGCAAATCAGAAAGTCTCGACTCTGAAGAAACTATCGAGGTGATGTCAACTGACGGAACATTGATGCAGGTGGCCAAATCGGCTGTGGAACATGCTCATGAAAGTAAATCGGCCTACAATCCGCGCGAGGGTTTTCCCAATCGGAAGTTTGTGATGGTCGTAGATCTTGCCAAATGCCGCAATGCGAAAAAGTGTCAAAGCTCGTGCAACAAAAATCACTACATCACCGGAGAGAATGCGTGGATTAAAATCTACAAGATGCAGGACTCTGAAAAGTCTGCACCGTATTGGCAACCTACGTTATGTCAGCATTGCGATGAACCTGCTTGTGTGAAGGTTTGCCCGGTCGATGCCACGTTCAAGCGAAGAGATGGTATTGTGTTGATTGACAACAACCGGTGCATCGGCTGCAGGTTCTGCATGGCCGCGTGTCCTTATTCTGTGAGGGTGTTCAATTGGTCTGAGCCATGGCAGGGCAAGGATGTTGAAGAAGCAGCCTATACTCCTGACTATGCCGGAATACCCAGTCAAAAAGGTACGGTAGATAAGTGTGACTTCTGCCCCCACATGATCGACAAAGGTGAGCTGCCGCATTGTGTGAGCGCCTGCCCCAATGATGTGTTCAGTTTTGGCGATATGTATGAAGACACCGTGACCAACGGGAGTGGTCAATCTTTCAAACTGAGTAAACTTTTAAAAGATCGCGCGGGCTACCGCCTGATGGAGATCAACGCGAGCGACGACCGCTCGGCCAAGACTCTGCGCCAGCGACTCAAGGACGCGACCGAGCAGCAGTCCGTCTTCGGCTCTCGCAAGCCCGTGCTCGTGGTGCTCGACGAGATCGACGGCGCGATGGGCGGCGGCGAG
>JAIENH010000095.1 GCA_019751475.1 Cyclobacteriaceae bacterium | reverse complement strand
GAGCGGGCAAGTCCAGCCGGAACAACACACAGTCCTTTGGTTCATTGCCTTGGTTTACAAACCTGAACCACTTTGGCAGTCGTGCTTCCTCCAGCAGTCCCGATTTTTGCAGCACACGGATGGAAGCTACGTTTTCAGTATCCACGAAAGTCTGCACCCGATACACGCCAGCCATCGTGCGTACTACTTCCATCAGCTTGATACACGCTTCCGTAGCATAGCCTGCACCCCAGTGCAGCGGACCAAGGATGTAGCCAAATTGTATTTTGCCGGCATCGTTGATAAGACCAAAACTACCAATAAGCCGATGGTGCTCTTTTAGCCGAATGGCAAATGAATAGTCTGTCCCTGCATTCCACGATTGATGTGCGTAGCGCAAGAAAGCGCGTGTGTCTTCCACCCGTTGATGTGTTGGCCACGACACATACCGGGTAGCTTCTGGTTTACTGGCATAGGCATAGAAAATTTCCTCAGCATCTTCGTACCTTAACCGCGACAAAAGCAGGCGTCTGGTTTCGAGATGCTCTGGGATAGAAAGTGTCATACTTAAAAATGTGCGAATGAGTTCAAATATCGTTCATCAATACTTTAAAAAAGAACTGGAGGGAATGAAAATTCTGGTGAAAGTAAATCCCATCCAATTGAAAGGCACTGAGCTGATGGTGCCCAAGAAAGGTGACGTGCAGACCCGTGATCTTGAATTTGACGAGGCCATTTTTGATGACTTGAAAGAGGATGGATTTGTAGAAGTAAACCCCCTGGAGTTCAACCTGTACCTGTCTGGACTAGCCTGACGAATAAATTTTATAAGTTCGAGGCCCCCTGCTATTTTTACGGCCTGTTTTGATTAACCTCCACTTATGGGACGCATATTTGAAAAACGTAAGCATAAAATGTTCGCCCGCTTCGACCGCATGGCGAAGGGCTTCACGCGCATCGGAAAAGATATTGCTATTGCTGTAAAGCAAGGCGGTCCTAATCCTGACAACAATCCACGGCTGCGCATGGCCATTCAAAATGCCAAGGGTCTGAATATGCCTAAGGACCGGGTAGAAGCTGCCATCAAGCGCGCCTCATCCAAGGAGGAAAAAGATTTTCAGGAAGTGATATACGAGGGCTATGCTCCCCATGGCATACCAGTGCTGGTAGAGTGCGCAACCGATAACCCGACCCGCACCGTAGCCAACATACGACTGTACTTTTCTAAGAACGGTGGTAACATGGGTAACTCTGGTTCGGTATCATTTTTATTTGAACGCAAGGGGGTTTTTAAATTCGATCCATCCAAACTCAATCTGGACGAACACGAACTAGACTTGATTGATGCCGGGGCAGAAGACATTGTAAAGGAAGAGGAAGAAGTCATTCTCTACACCAAGTTCACCGAGTTTGGCCACATGCAAAAATTCCTGGAATCGAAAAATCTAGTAGCCAAAAGTTCCGAACTTCAATATATTGCTACCACCACCAAAGAATTAAACGAGGTCGCTCAGGATGAAGTGATGGAGTGCATCACCGCCCTGGAGGAAGATGATGACGTGCAAAACGTTTATCACAACCTCGCGTAGTATTATTTAATTTAGGGCATCTCTAAAAACCCTTGCAGTCATACCGGACTTGTTCCGGTATCCGCTTGTGCAATAACGAAATCTGGATTCCGGCTCAAAGGCCGGAATGACTACTCACGATTAATGGGGTTTTTATAGATGCCCATTATTCCTTAGTCAGCACGCACTGTGCTTGCCCCGCTAACATTAGAAGTTACCGTAGGACTCCCACGATAGGTGATAACACTAGCGCCTGCAGCTACAGCATTCAATTGTTGTGATGCAAACACATTTAGCTTGCTTGCACCTGAAGCTTCTGCCTCTACTACCAGAGCAGGCAACCCGTAAGAATTTACTTCAGAAGCACCTGATGCTTTAGCAATGAATGAATCTGTCTTACCGGAAGCCGTCAACTTAGAGGCGCCCGAAAGATTGACCGTCAATTTCTTTGACTCTCCGTTGAATTGCACCACAGAGGCACCTGACGCAATCACTTCCACAGCATCAGCATCTCTGAAGCCTGCAGCTGTTGCCGTAACAGCTCCTGAAAAATTAGCACTCAATAAAGTGGGCATCGTGATGTCTATATAAGTAGCGTAGTTGCGACTGCGCGATGAGGTGAATCGAATCTTTAGTGTCGACCCTACTTTGGAAACATCCAAGTCATCCAGGTTTCTGCGGTCACCGCGCGCGTTGACTGTGTAAACGGGACCTTGCTGAATGGTGACAACTATTGCATCTCCTACTTCAAGCCTGTCGAAATCGAGGAGGCTATAGTTACGATTATCGCGCTGCTGAGGGCCTGGGTCTTCTTCGCGCCAGCAGGAACTAACAACCAAGGCTGTAATGACAGCCATTGCAATCGAGGTGAATTTAGCGGTTTTCATACGTGTATTTGGTATACGTATATGACAATCAAAGCGTTTCAGGCCCCTATTGCGGCCAGAAAATTATTTTTTAACACCGGGGGCTTGGGGGCCTTCGATGGTCAAATTATCGTCAATCATCCGGTTATTGTACTGCTGAATGAATGCCTTCAGTCGCAACTCCGTAGCAGAGGTGATCTCAGGATATTGGACTGAAACATTCGTACCTAAATAAACATCTTTCTTAAAATCATATAAACCTGTCACCTCCTTACCATTGAATTGCAACAGGTAGTCGCCTTGAAACGCCTGGTAAGTATTGTCCAGGTAACTGAACTACCTTCGGCTAAAAGCCGAAGGGTTTAGTATCGGCTAAAGCCGACTGAAGCAATGCATATAGACTCGGAAATCATTCGGGAGAAAATCGCTGAGTCATCTAGTGTTCGCTTCATACAAAATTATTAAACTAAAGTCTTCGCCTAAAGGCGAGGGATTTTCCCCCAGATACAGACATTAAATGCAAAAGGCGAGACTTCCTCTCGCACCAAATCTCTACCGAAGCCAACGTAGGGTTTATCATAATGTAGCATTCCAAGTATGGTAGGCATGATGTCAGTTTGCTGAATGATCTCATCCCTCATCTCACCTTTGGCGCCACGCGGAGTAAAGAAGAAAATAGGAATTGAAAAATAACCCCAGGCAGAGTTGTATTCGGGTAGCCGGATCTGCGCAGATGCATGATCAGCCGAAAAGACGAAAATAGTATTGTTATACCACTGCATCTTCGATGCTGTCTTAAAAAATTTCTTCAGGGCATAGTCAGTGTATTCTATTGTTTTATAATCGGCAGTACACCTTCTTTAAACTTGCCTTGAAATTCCTCTGGCAAATTATAAGGATGATGGGACGATACAGAAAAGAAATTGGTATAAAACGGCTGCTGAAAAGAATTCATCTTATCGGCATAGAATTGCAAAAACTTGTGATCCCATATCCCCCAGATGCCATCGTAATCTTCATCATGATTGTACTCATCTTTCCCAAAATAATCATGAAAGCCGCACGAATTGGCAAAGGCTTGAAAACCCATGGAGCCATTCGGGGCACCGTGAAAGAACGCTGTGTAATATCCTTTGTCGCGAAGTAGACCTGCGAGGCTATTCACTTTGTTGCCCGAGTAATGCGAGAGTACGTAGGGTACTTCAATAGAAGGAATGCTGCAAATCACAGACGGCATGGCATCAATGGACTTGCGACCATTAGCAAATGAATGACGGAAGGCAAGTGACTGCCCAATGAGTGAATCAAGAAATGGCGTGTGCCCTTTGTATGATGGATCTGACGAGGCTTGATTGTAAACACCAAAGAACTCCTTTGAGAAACTTTCTAAAATTATGACTACTACATTCTTTTTAATAAAAATTGAAGAGTCACGCGGCATGTGTACCGGGGTGAATACCTTAGCCGCCTCTTCATCAGACGAGAAATAATCTACCCGACTGATCACGGGCGTTCTGGCCGTGCGCATGACGGCAAAAGGTGTATTCAACACAAGATTTGCATCTTTTGGATTCGTAGCGTACTGAGCAGCATTACTCAGTGTGATGGGTCGCGTGCTTTCCCCAAAGCCTCCGCGCATGCCCGCCACCACCAGGCCAACAATCAACACCATGGACACCGTGCCACCGCAATAAAAAAATAGTCGGTTGCTGATTTGAGGGCCTTGTATTTTAATTCGTCTGAAAATCAAAATCATGATGGCTACTAACACGATCCAGCATACCACCGCATACCAATAGTCCGCGAGGAAACTGAATGCAAGCCCCCAACCATTTTTTTCGTTCTTAAACTGATCGAGCACACTCAGCGTGGTTCTGCGAAGTGTGTATGGATAATACATGGTGTCAGCCATGTTGGCGGCAAGACCAATAGCATTTAATACAATGAAAATGTAGCGCACCACAGACTGATAACCATTTCTGAATCGAAATGAAAAAGGAATGATCAACAGCAAAATGAAAAGAGAATTGAGATAAAGAATGGCCGAGAGGTCAAACCGGAATCCTCCCAACATGATCTTCCCAAACCGCGCCAATGACATGCCAGTGAAGAAGTCCTGGTTGAATAAATAGAAGATAATCCGGCAAACGGAGTACAAGCCCATCATTAATAAAAGTGACCATGCGAGAAAGACGTATATATTTCCGCGCCATCGCCCCTCGTTTACCAATTGTCTCAGTTTACTCATGCTTGAATTCGTTACCGAAGTATGCAAAATAATGCAATAGGGGCCTATTTATATCGCGTAAATAGCGATTTTGTCTTAGTTTTGTCATTGGCCAAAACTTATTAAACGGACTTAATCGTTTAATTTGACTTCTTGACCTAAACACCTTCCATGAGGAGATACGCACTGGGCGCATTTCTTGTACTACTATCTCTACACCTGAGCGGTCAGAACGTTGAGTCATTTGGCATTTTTGGAGGCTTCAACGTACCCATCACTATTGACAAGGGCTTGGACAAAGACCCACGCTATGAAGCAAGATTTCACCTTCGCGGCACCCCCATTGGGTTTCACTACGGATACGATCGACCCGGGTTTGGTTATGTAATCTCTCCTAGTTATCTACAAATTGGCCAAAAGTATACCATTAAGAATACCACGGGTGGTGATGTGGGCACGCGAGACATCTCTATGAATTATTTTAGTGTGCCCCTTGCACTCAAGTTTCATATTAACGACATGGCATTCTTTCGGCTGAGTATGGTGGCTGCTGCTGATTTTTGTTTCCTGATGGACGGCAAGGAAACCATTACCATGCTGGCATCGAAGCTAAAGTATCCTTCCGGTGTCTCTATCCCTACAGACCCTGGCTATACCGTAGCGTATGATGGTGTCTTTGTGCCCGATGTCAATAAGCAGGTGTATGTATCGAAAGACAAGTTCAACTCTCTTCAAGTATTTGGCGCTATCGGCATGCGTGCTGATCTTGACCTCAACGATGACTGGGGGTTGATGTTTGATGGTCGCGCCAACTTTGGACTATTCGACTCTCGAAGCAAAACATATTTAGATCAACTCGCTACGCCCTCCGGCCCGGCAGACGTCAACGGCAGACCCGGTGCTCCTGA
>JAIENH010000359.1 GCA_019751475.1 Cyclobacteriaceae bacterium | reverse complement strand
GGATGTGATGACTTCTGGATAGTCAACGTTGCGACCGTTTTGGTAGCGCACAATGCGCCACTTTGTTTTGTCACCGCCTCCGAAGGTCGGGCCGAAAACATCTGCGATAGAGGCCTTGTCAAGTTTGTAGGGAATGGAAAAAATACGATAGTCTGCCAGCGTGCCGCCTGCGGCCAGGTTGGGGATCACCAGGTTCTCATCAGACGGCATGTACAAAAACTGGCGCTGTGTTTCAGCCGAGTTATTAGCATTGTCGGTAGCGCGGAAGTAAAATTCAATTCCCAGTTGGTCGGCCCAAGATGCAGTCAGTGACACGGAGTAGGTACTACCTGAAGCCGTGGTTGCTACCGGGGCCGCGAAGGTATTTGCAAGGATCGGGCGGTACACCAGCAAAACTTCTTTGATGCCGGAAGGATCAGTGACGTTGCTAAGTGACACCTGTTGGCCGGCCCCAAACCGAGCAGGCTTGGTAATGCTGCCAAACGAAGGTGGGGTGGTGTCATCACTGCTGGAGCCGATTGCTACGGTAAGAGCAAGCGATCGGATATTATTCGTTTCGTTTTTTTCTTCAATGGTGAGGGCCGGGTCGGCCACGAGTATGATTTGATAGGAACCCAAGGCCGTGGCGGAGGGGATAGTGATAAGGTTTGACTGACCTGTTTGCGGAAAGCTGATCTGCGCACCTTTTGCCAGACTGTTGCCAAGAACAAAGGAAGCAAGTTCGGTATCACCGGCATCCCATGTAGAGTTGACGGAGAGATAAGCCTTCACTACCAGCGGCACGGTAACGTCACCGTCTCCGATATTCTTTAATATGAAAGTAGCAGCGGTGGTTTTGCCGGGCGCCACCGACACCGGGTTGATGTTGGGTTGCTGCAGATCAAGATCGGGAAGTTGCGGCACCACGCCACTGCTACTGGGCACATAGCCGGTGAGCAACTGGTAGTTAGCAGAACTTACTCTCCCCACAATATCTTGCCCCACCGTGGCATTCAGCTTATAGGTTGTGCTCTGCACATTGCCTGCACCGTTGGAGAAGCCGGAGGTGCGGAGGGTGTAGGTTTGGGCGTGGAGCAACTGAGTGGACCAGAAATACAGCCCAAAGATTGCAATCAACCTGATCTTTATGATTTTTTTTTGACCAATCATGAAATCTTGATTCTCTCTAAACAGTTGCCTAAATTATCATTACATACACGCAGACGGTACGGCCAACACACCACAAGTGCTAAGCGTTGGATTTCCCATTGAATCAATTTCAATACAAACTACATTACTTGGGTCACCGACATTATTATTTGTTGCAGGATCACTTAAATAAACCCGAAAGTATGTTTTGGTGCTTGCTGTCACGTTAGTTGTGATTTGGTGGACTAACTCATCTGGAGACGTATATCCTGTTCCACCTATAACTCCAGACCAAATAGAATTATCAGTACTTATTTCAACGTTGAACTTCTTTGTTGCACTTGTGGTAAATGAATCATCGTATAACCATGCTAGCTTAATTGGATATGTTGCAGCCGAGCCACTTGTCGTTCGTTGAGGGTTCGCCAACTGAATATGACACATTCCAGATTTGTCAGTCTTGACATAGTTTTGATCAAGCGAGTTTGAAATTACTTGGGGACCCGAACAAGCATCGTAAGGGCATTGCGTATCCGCCACTGCAACTGAAGGTCCTGCAACAAAGATATAAGTTGATAACAGTTCCGGTGGGGTGGTTGAGTAATTTAGTAGTCGTACACCTACAGGTGAATAAGGCCCCATGTTAACTATTGCAAAACTAGAATTTGAGCCACAGCGGCCTGAAGTCGAACATGGTGTAGTACTGTTTATACTGAATAAATGATAGTAAGGAGCTGAAATCTCAATCCTTAAATCCGTAAAAGCTCCTGATGGAATTGAATTACAAATTTGATAGCAGGATGCGGCATTTCCGAATGTCATATCCATGTTAAAGGTTGAAAAATGAGTTGTCCAAGCTTCATAGTAGCCTTTTGATTTATCAAGAATTGCCGTTCCTTCTTGTTCCCAAATGCCAGAATTTCTATTGTACGTTAAAAATGGAATAGTTTTGGGAAGTGGTTCCTTAGTTAAAATGGAAATTGTATCAATAGGAACAATGATTCTCGCTTTGGCACCTTTTTTAAGTTTTATTGGCTTGCCCTTTTGCGAAATTTCAAAATTGACTGCTCCATAGCTCCTAATGTAACCTAGGCAACCGTTGCTTGTTCTGACAGTATTGTCTCCCGGCATTCCATCAGGGGAGTACAAGTCGATTGTTTGAATTGATGCCTCTACTATTGGGTTTTCGCCATTTACTTCAAGACCGTTTTTTGGAATTTCAACTATGGCTCCTCTTGCTGGTTGCTGAAAATTATTAAGTCCATCATAGTTACCCTTAAGATCGCTTGGCATTTTAAAATCGATCAAATTACCAGATGCATCATACACGAAAGGAACATTTGCAAGAGGATTCCCCAAGGGGACAGTGGATGAAGGTGGTGACGTGACTTCAGGTCTTGTATCTATAATCCGAATAACTTCACCTTCTACAGTGCGAATATTGATTTTAGTTTCTCGGGCTTTTGCAAGAGTAATTTTGAGACCTGATCCAGACTGTACATATATCTTTGAAACAAAGCCGAATCCCTTTTTTGAAAAATTTAAAGCATACTTTGCGCTATTGCTGGCTGCGCTAATAGAGAATCCTCCTTTTGAGTCTGTTAGCACAGTCTTCCCCTGAAGTTCCACTTCTACGCTATCCAGCGATGATAACTTTGAATCAACAACAATTCCCTGAAAGCTGATGAGTGATTCGTGGCCTGTCTTTTTTTCTGTACACGACACTAGCATTCCCAAGACACAGACTGCGATTATTTTCAAGTTAAATCGAATTGGGTATTTCATTTAGATTGATTTAGATTAGGGTTCGTACGTAATGAGAATGGTAAAATTTTTTGACCGGATGCTTGTTGAAGTAAAATCCAGACCAGTCGCGCTAGATGGCAGGTCAATATCACCGTTAGCCACAACAATTTGAGTTGGAGTAATATACCAATTAAAATAGTAGCCAGCAGAAAAAACATAGCCATCTGGTATAAAATTTCCTGGACTATACTCAACTAGTACGGAGACTAATAAGATTTTTGTTGAGGTAAGACCATGATTTACTCCGATAGTGCCACTGGCCGAACCGGATGTAGTGCCAGTTAGCTTCTTCATTTGAATAAGTGGGGCTCCCGTTCCCAGTTGAGCAGACCCGGATGTTATTATATTACCAGAAGAGTTGAAGGAGGTGGAGCCACCAATCGTTCCGGAAGTAATGGCATTACCCGAAACTTTTCCAGCTGTACTTATTGTGCTAAGCTTGGTATCAACGATAGCGGCACTGGCATTGATATCGGAATCTACAATTACGCCTGCGGCAATATTAGTCGTATTGCCGGATGACGTAACATCTCCTGTTAGATTGGCGTTGGTAGTGACGGTAGCAGCGGTACCATTTAATGTTGCCGTAATAACTCCAGCGCTGAAATTTCCACTAGCATCGCGTGATACAATAGCATTCGCTGTGTTTGCATTGGTAGCTGTTGTGGCGCTATTTGAAACTTTTCCCACTGTGCTAATCGTTGCAAGTTTTGTATCAGCTATAGCGGCACTCACATTGATATCATCATTAGTAATACTATTGTCTGAAATGATGCCTCCTAGACCACCGCTAACTGATGACGCTGCAAGTTTTGAAGCAGTTACTACACCAGATGCGATTGTAGGATTTGGAAAGTTTCCTGTCAGATCTCCTCCTGCAGTTCCTCCAGGCAACACACCGCTGATGGTAGTGTTTCCGGCTCCTGTAATGCGACCCTGGGCATCCACTGTAAAGGTGCCGACCTGTGTAGAGTTACCATATGAGCCGGGCGCAACAGCTGTATTGGCCAAGTCAGCCCCGGTAACACTCCCATCAGCGATGGTGCCACCACTGCCGCCAACTACCGATCCACTGCCCATGTCAGCGGATGTAATGGTGCCGTTGGTGATGTCAGCCCCTGTTACTGTCAGCGGGACAAACTCATAACCGGTGTTTGCTGTATTCCTTCTGAAATATTGAGTGGCCCCTGAAGCGGCCACACCCGTGAGGGCACTGGTGCCATTACCAACCAGTGCGCCTGTTAGGGAGCCTGACCCAGTACCACCTTGCGCAACCGACAATGTGCCGGTGGTAATGTTAGATGCACTTATGCCGCTAATGCTATAGGCCGATGAGGTGAGCGTTATTCTTGGCGTAAGTGTTTCGAGTCCGACTTTTACTTCCAGAAAATATATTTTGTCAAACGGCAAGTTGATGGGAGTAAATTCTCCCAACCTCACGTTGTACAGACCTTTTGAAACTAAAACACCCGTCCAGTTTTCTTCCCATTGCTTCGTGCCACCAGAATTTGCATCCCATAGCGAAAATGTCATGCTTAAGCCTGGACTGGGTGCCTCTACCGGAGTAGACGTATTATCCAGCAAAAAGCCCTGAAAACTGATCGTTCTTGGCACTTGGGCCACAGATAGGAACGAAACCAGGGTCAAAATGAAGACCCCCATAGCTTTATTTCCTGAAAGGCAGGTGAGGGGTTTAGGGTTGAAGGATGACAAGTTCATAGTCGAATGGCATTAAAATTTTAATCAAGCAAGCACCTGTTGGACTTAAATAAAGCAGGGGCCAATGAAGGCCTCCTGCTTAACCCAAACCAAGAAAAGGGCTCCTTACTTTTATGTTGAAACTTCATGTCACATGTATTGAAGCAGCACTCACAAGGCATTAACTAGCTATCACCAGCAACATTTTTCTCTGCGTTATACCCTTTAAGGAGTGCTTAAGACTTACTTTTTTTCCTCGCATTTGACCTTAGTGTCGATTTTGACGGGTAGTAACCCTTCCAGGAGGAAAAATATTTTACTATTTTCAAGGGTTACCACTAGCCGATATGGACACTAAGGATCAGCAACCAGAGATGAACGACCAGACGCTTATACAGCAGATCAAAGCGCACGACCCCCGCGCGCTCTCTTCTTTGTATGAGATGTTCCGGGTGGAATTCGTTCATTGGGTGATGAGAACCTATCGGTGCCAGCGAGAGGACGCACTGGAGTATTACCAGGCGGCTGTGGTCATTTTTTATGATAATATTCATAAAGGAAAACTGGATACACCAACCAGCAGCTTGAAAACGTACTTGTTTGGCGTAGGGAAGAATTTGGTGCTACAAGGTCAGCGGCAACAATCCAGGCGGCAGCAGGCAAACGCTGAGTTTTATATCACAGCCCACGTGCAAGACGACAGCCATGATCAATTGCTATCGCAGGATGTGAGCCTGGCGATCATCAGCCGGTGCTTTAACAAAATGGGTGATCCCTGCCATACGTTGCTTGATATGTACTATTATCAACAAAAGAGCATGGAGGAAATCTCGATGAAATTGGGCTACAAGAATAAGGATACGGCCAAAACGCAAAAATATAAATGCATGGAGC
>JAIENH010000787.1 GCA_019751475.1 Cyclobacteriaceae bacterium | reverse complement strand
AGCTCGTTGGGCTCATAACCCAAAGGTCACAGGTTCGAGTCCTGTCCCCGCTACGAAAGTAAAGCGACCATACGGGTCGCTTTTTTTATGTTTTAAGTTACCCCTTGCACAAATCTTCGGCATGTGTGGAATATGCGCAGTATTTATGCCGCAGTTACCCAAGTCCCATTTGCAAAGGAGATTTCAATCAGCGCAATTCGTTTGTGAGTGTTGCAAGTACAAAATCCACAACCAAGATGAGCCTAGGGGCTTTAGGGAAACCAAGGCACGAGTCTCGCGCTTGCCACACACATGCTGAAGAATTGCGCCAGTTGGCACTGGAAGAAGAAACTAAGTGTTGAGAAGCATGTTCTCCACTAAATCATATCGCGGGGTTGAGTCCCGCTCCAGCGGGAGTAGCTCGTTGGGCTCATAACCCAAAGTTCACAGGTTCGAGTCCTGTCCCCGATACTAGAAGTAAAGCGACTCTAAGGGTCGCTTTTTTTATGCCTGCTGCTTTCAAAAAACTAATCTCCAGTGAAAATTCTTGCGTTAAGCAGCTTTTGCATTCACTATCAATTCGGTAGATTGTAAGGCCAATTGACCGATCCTGTGCTCGCTCTGAATTCAAAACCTCTTTATGTCTTTGCTCTCGTTTTGATTTTGGTATCAGGCATATTAACCTGTGCTTATGCTCAACCACCAGAGTTTAAAATTTCAGGATCCGTCAATGGCAGTGCAATCGGCTATGGTGTATCGGGTATTCCGGCAAGGCGTGATCCTTTTTATTGGCTCGTGTCATCCAACCTCACTTTAAGCTACTGGAAGATAACTGCACCCCTCACATTTACTGTTAGTCAGCAGGATCATACGTTTCGCTATCCGCAACCTTTCAATCAATTTGGCATTAGCCCGAAGTACAAGTCGGTAACATTTCATATCGGGTATAGAAGTTTAAACTTCTCGGAGTTTACATTGGCCGGTACTATTTTCATGGGAGGCGGGGTTGAAGTTGCTCCGCCCAACGGATCAGTAAAAGTAAGCGCCATGTATGGGCGCCTGGCGAAGGCACGATTGGTGGGAGGCATCAATGATCTTGAGTTTGGCATCCCCTCATTTGAACGATGGGGATATGGCACCAAGGTGACGCTTGGCAAAAATGGACAGGAAGTTGACTTTATTGTATTTCGTGGTCGCGATGATCCATCGTCTATTGACGCGGCCTCGGCCGCACGCCTGGGCATAACGCCTGCCGAAAATTTTGTCAGTGGTCTGAACGTACGCAGAAACCTGAGTAAGCGGGTAAACCTGAATGTTGAATACGCGCTGAGTGCATACACCAAAGATATTCGGGACCCTGAGCAAGACGCTGAATACACCTATGCGAATTATTTAGGCGGATTGTATACACCACGCATTTCGTCTCAATTCAACAGCGCGTTTCAAGGACAGTTGACGTATCGCGCTGAGAAGTATCAATTGAATGCCAAGTACAGAAGGTTGGGCCCGGAATACAAAACGATGGGCTCGCCTTTTATGAATAATGACTTTGAAGACATCTCCGGAGGAGCAGCCAGTGCCTTCTTTCAAAACAAGTTAAATGTATCGGTCAATGCAGGTGTGCAACGTAACAATCTTACCAATACGCAGGAGGCAAGGCAAACAAGGTTCATTGGGTCTATCAATACATCCATCACAGCAAGTGATCGCCTAAACATTACTTTGTCGTACAGTAACTTCAACAGTACCACAACTCAAACACGTTTCTTTCAGCAATCACAGGTTGGGATTATCGACTCGCTATTGTACTTGCAAGTCACCAATAACTTCACAGCCGGGGCAAGCTATTCGCTACAGCAAGGCGCCATCACTAAATCCATCGTGCTAAACAGCAACTACCAGGTTGCCTCCGATAACCAAAACAACAATTCTGTATTTTACAATGCCAATGCTGGATATGTGGTGAACATGACAGCCAAAGATCTAAGCATTAATACCAACATGAACATTAACTCCAACCGGGTAGCAGGATTGGAGAATATCTCTGCAGGCCCCACTCTCTCCGCTTCCAAAATGCTTATGGAGAAAAAAATACGTACGACTTTTTCATCCAGCTACATTCAGACATATCAAATGAAAGAACTAACCAGCAGCAATATTACTGCGCGGCTGGGTGGGTCTTACACAACAAAGACAAAACACACTTTCGGCATTGATCTTTCATGGCTGCACCGGGTGGGCACAGTAGCCAGTATGGGTTCATTTTCCGAATTTAGAGGAGGCGTGACGTATAACTATTCGTTTTCAAATTGATGATAGTACCTAAGCTATTTCGTTGGATACTTTGTCTGAGCCTCATCAGTGCTTCTTCTCTCTATGCACAGCAGAAGTTTCCGGTCACTACCTCTACCGTACTTACTCCGCCCTACTCTACGTACCTGAGTGATTATTTCGCCCCCGGTTCTTCAGCATTAAGCTGCAATTTTGTTTTCAATGACTTTCGGGAACCTACGTGGCAAGTGCGCTTGCGCTTAAAAATTGAAAGTGTTGACCTTAAATTAGAGACACGCCCCGACTATCGCCCGATTGCACCCATTGTTGTCACTCCGGGTGTCTCCACACGATTGGCAGGGGCAGACCTTGCAGAATATTTCGAGTTTAAAAACCTGATTATTCTGGGTCCTGCGGCCCAGGCATTGCAACAAAATGGTCGTTTGCCGGAAGGCGCCTACACATTTTGTATTGAGGTATTGGATTATCCAACGGGGGTTCTTCTTTCGAACACCTCCTGCACCACCGTTTGGATCAAACTCAATGATCCACCCCGGGTAATCTCTCCGTTATGTGGTGCCTACATCGATCCCTACTTGCCGCTCAACATACCGTTTCAATGGCAGTTGGCAAATAGTATCTCGCCCAATGCTACGCAAGGCACTGAGTTCCGGTTGGCTGTGTATGAATTGACAGACCCGTATGCTAATCCGTTTACGTCCATTGCGAATGCCAAGGTGCTGCGAATATTTGAGTCCGAGCCGCAATTTCAGCCTTCTTTCATTTACACCGTAGCGGAACCTGCGCTTGATATTGGTAAGACGTATGTCTACCAGGTGCGCGCCAATGATGTCGGTGGCCGTGACTTATTTAAGAATAACGGTCTTAGTGAAGTATGCTGGTTTCACTATGGTTATCCTGAAGGTGGAAAGGTTAATCTTCTGTTTCCGGAAAATGACCATGGTTATGGCATATCCGACAGACCTTATTTCCGGTGGTCAGCTCCAGACCTGCGTTTACGCAATCAACCCTTTGTTTATGAAATAAAAATAGTGGTGCTGAATGATGGCCAGGACTTGCAGCAGACCATAGACACCAACCCGGTGTGGCACACACAGACTACATCTCGAACACTCTTTGATCGCGGCATGGACGTAGTCATTAAGAAACTGCTTAGGCGCGGACTTGACTATGCGTGGCAAGTAACAGCCTACAGCGGCAATCAGACGGTGGCCAAGAGCGAAGTGCGAAAATTCAAAGGGCCGCCCATCATTGACCGGTTCTTTGCCAAGACACATATCGTCACTGTAAAGAAAGCCACGACAAAAGATTCGTTGAATTTTTCCGGTGTAGGCAGAGTGCGCACCGGCTTACGCGATAGCACAGACTTTACATTTGAAGGACTAAAGCTGAGGCGCATTGGCACATTGTGGGTCCTTACAGAAGGATCGCTCTACAATGAAATGAGCAACCCCGTGCCTATTATTCTCCAGCCTCGCTTCGAAAAAAATGGAACAGCCACATTCTATCCGCGTGCCTACAAATTAGACAGTCGCGAGCTTGCCATTGAAGGCGAAGTGCAGTGGCAACTGCCACACCCTGTAAAAGCAGGAAGCTCGATAGTCAAGTCGGACCGCAGTTGGCTGAACTATGACGAGTACACGCTGCTGGGCGCTGCACGAATGAGCAGTCAAAATCAGTTTGACTTGCTGGAACCGATGGATTTTCAACTGCAACTCAGTCCAAAATCCGACTTCCTTATCAGTGGTAATAAATTCGAACTACGGGCCGAAGGCAATCTGCAGCTTCCTGAAAAAATAAAAGGGAAACAACGGGGCAAAGTGAAGGTTCCCTTTCCTCGTACCAGCCAACTCTTCTACATCGAAAATCTGAATACAACGTTCGACAACGACCTGAGGTTGGTCAACAATACCCGGATTTACATTCACCCCACTACTGTCACCATTGATCTTTCCGAAGAGAACTCACCGGGAAGGCAGGGAGCGAACGCTTTCTGGAAAGGCGTATATGTTCAATCCTTTGAGCTTCAGTATCACAGCTTCACTGACCAGTTTTCTCAACTGCTCTTCAAAAAAGACCTGACTCAAACTTTCACGGGTGAAGAAGCAGCCGCGACCAATGCGTGGGTGGATGGACTTGGGCTCAATTTTACCCTGGCCAAAACATTTCAAAATGAAGCCATCACTTTCAATTCATTCGCAGGACGTGTACAGCAGCTCGACTTGGTTATCGAACGAAACAATCTTTCATCCGGCACATTTCGCGGTGGCATCTTGCTACCCGTATTTAGTAACACCGATCTCTTTTCGTTTACTATTCCCGTTACCGGGGAGGGCTTTCAGCCCGGCTTTCTCAACACACTTGACGGCAAGACATTTGTCTTCAACAAAGACGGTGGCGAACAAGAAGTAAATCTCACCGTGCAGCGAGGCGTATTTGAGGACCAGCGCGTTCTCAATATGACCATCGACCTGGAGTGGCCGGCCCTCGGAGTAAAGGCAGCTGCAGTCACCAACTTCCGCACATGGGGAGACTATCGCATAGGTTTTTACACCCCTAACGGTACACGCGCATTAGATCAGCACTTGTCGGCCCGGATGGGTGGCTATCCGGTCACGCTAGATGTAATTGCGGCCGGGAGTAATTCTGGAATCTATTCTTTTGCCGTTTCCGGGAAAGGTGAATTGGGTGATGATGTAAGTGGAGAAAAGGGACCTCCTACGGTTAACATTTTTACGCTGTCGCCCAATAGTAACCTGCCCAAGGCTGCTGCCAGCCAAACTTCTTTTTCGGGTACAGCCAACAGCGATCAGGAAGTGGCCAACGTACAGTCAGAGTATGATGGCGCCCAACAGGAGGTCACTAAAAAACTTGAACTCGACCAAAATGAAATCAAGAACGCAGCCAACGCTACCCTGGCTAACCTCACCTCTTCACAAGCTGCTACCTCCACGGTAGGTGATGTTCTTCCCCAGGAGGGAGTAGCTACCGCTCAAGATCCAGCCGCCAATCCAAAGTCGGGCGGACTGCTTGCGCGTCTAAGCCCCAAGCAACGGGAAATTGTAAAAGACATTATAAAGACTGTGGTGGCGGAGTTGACCAAGCCACTGACGAAAAAAATTGATGACAAAGCCGCTGACGTAAACAACCGCATTCGCACGCGCATCAACGACATGCTGAAACGCGACAGCGTGATGGCGTTGAAACGCAGCGTCTCCTCCTGCGGAGACTCAGACGCTGACGGTGGCTTCGT
>JAIENH010000254.1 GCA_019751475.1 Cyclobacteriaceae bacterium | reverse complement strand
GTCTAAAATGTTGCCTTCTTTTTGCGACACGAATACAGACGAATAACCAAGTCGGGCGGCTGTGCTCCACACCTTATCGACAATAGCAGGCGCGTAGTCCATGGAACTACCTTCCTTAAAGAAACGGGAACCTTTAGCCCCAACCATGTCTACAAGAATGCCATAGTAGGCCGAGTAGTTGGCTTTATGTTTTTGCTTTGCCCAATACTGCGACCCAAGGCACCACCATGAACCCTTTTCATTCGGAGGAGCAACTCGCCCGGAAGAATTTTCTTTTTCGCCCCAATCTTCACCATCAAACAAAATAATATCTATGCCTACATTCAGCAATGAATCTTTGCGAAGGGCGCGAGCCACTTCCAATAGTACAGCCACACCGCTGGCACCATCGTTGGCGCCATCAAATTTTGCATCCGGCTTTTGCTTGTCTTTATCTGCAAAGGGCCGCGTATCCCAATGGGCTGCCAGCAAAATCCGTTTTTGCTTCTCCGGGTAGTAGCTGCCGATAATATTCCTCAGAAAAAGTTTTTGCCCATCAAACGTTGTGGCTTCAAACTCCTGCACGCTCACGGTAGCTCCATAACTTTTCAATTTCTCAATAAAAAAATCGCCAGCCATCCGGTGGGCCGGTGTATTAGGGATTCTCGGACCAAAACCTACCTGCCTTTCTGTAAAGAAGTAAGCTGAATCACCATTGAAAACGGGTACACGCACAGCTCTGGGAGGAGTCTCAGAAGCACTATTCTCCTTTTTTCCTACACAGGAAATCAGAAGTCCGCCAATCAGAAAAAAGAAATAAAAAAATTGATGCATGAAATGGCGGTTAAAAAAGATTTTATTCAGCAAAATGCTAATTAGGCCATTCCATCTGACCAAAACCTAAAATCACTAACAGATGAATAGCTTTATCAAATTGCTTCAACACCAAAGGACTCAATTATTTGCGATAAAATAAAAATTCTCTACCTTTGTGCTACTTCTTACGAAAAGCTAAAAGAGGGGACCGCAAGTCCCCTCTTTGTTTATCAGAAAAATGGACAATAAGGCACTTTTGACACAATTGGCAACGAAAAGCCTGCTAAACGACAGCCAGTTTTTGGTAGACGTAGTCGCGTCAACCCGAAACCTGTCAAAAATAACGGTCATTGTGGATGGTGATGCGGGCATTACAATTGACGATTGCAGTAAAATCAGCCAGGAATTTTCCCGGCAGTTGGATGAGATGAATTTTGGTGCCGATCGCTATGTATTGGAAGTAACTACGCCAGGTCTTGACCAGCCATTGAAACTGAAGAGACAGTACCGCAAGAATGTGGGAAGAGGCATAAAAGTACACCGCACTGATAAGTCGATCGTGATGGGTCGGTTGGCAGGGGCCAATGAAGATGCTATCACGGTGGCATTGGAAGAGAAAAAAGGAAAAGTGATCACAGAAAAAGAGGTGATCATGCCATATGATGCCATTGAAAAAGCATTTGTAATGATTTCGTTTAAATAACTGTAACATGGATATAACCAATCTAATTGAGTCTTTTGCAGACTTCGCCAAGCAGAAAAACATTGACCGGCCTACCATGATCCGGATATTGGAAGATGTGTTTCGCACCATGATCAAGAAGAAATATGAGAATGATGACAACTTTGACATCATTATCAATGCCGACAAAGGCGATCTTGAAATCTATCGCATTCGCGAAATTGTGGAAGACGATTCAGAAGACATCTGGGATCATGACAAAATCAGTTTAACGGAGGCCCGCAAGATCGAACCGGATTTTGAAGTGGGAGAAGAAGTATCGGAACAAATAGAAATCGAGCACTTTGGCCGCAGGGCTGTTACCACTGCACGCCAAACGCTGATTCAAAAAGTAAAAGACCTGGAGAAGGACATCCTTTTCCAAAAGTATAAGGACATCGTAGGTGAGATCATCACCGGAGAGGTGTACCAGGTACTGAGCCGCGAGGTATTGCTCATTGATGCGGAAGGAAATGAAATCTCCATTCCGCGCAGCGAACAAATTCCTAAAGATCGTTATCGCAAAGGCGAAAACGTAAGGGCCATTGTACACAAAGTGGAAATGGTAAATGGCAATCCTAAGATCATTCTTTCACGCACCTCACCGGTATTGCTGGAGCGACTATTCGAGCAGGAAGTGCCGGAAGTATATGATGGCTTGATTACTATCAAGAAAGCTGTACGTGAGCCTGGCGAGCGTGCCAAGGTAGCCGTTGAATCGTATGATGATCGTATTGATCCGGTAGGCGCTTGCGTGGGTATGAAGGGTTCGCGCATTCATGCCATTGTGCGTGAATTGCAGAATGAAAACATTGACGTAATCAACTATACCGAAAATCTCGAGCTGTTCATTCAGCGTGCGCTGAGTCCGGCCAAGATTGTAAGTATGAAAATCGATAAAGAGAATAACCGTGTCTCCGTTTACCTCAAGCCCGATCAGGTGTCACTCGCTATTGGTAAGGGTGGATTGAACATCAAACTTGCCAGTCGCCTGGCCGGTATGGAGATCGATGTGTTCCGTGAGTTAGGTGAGCAGGCGCAAGAGGAAGACGTTGACTTGGATGAATTCTCAGACGAGATTGAAAGCTGGGTCATCGATCAACTCAAGCAAATTGGTCTTGATACGGCCAAGAGTGTGTTGGCTCTAAACAAGGAAGAATTGGTACGCAGAACAGATTTGGAAGAAGAAACGGTTGACAATGTAGTGGCCGTTTTAAGCAAGGAATTTGAATAATTTCACTTCAAAATCACATAAATCAGAAAAAACATAGTCAACTTTGAGCATGGCAGAAGAAAAGATGATACGGCTGGGGCAGGCTTCGCGGAAACTCAACGTGGGTCACAATACCATTTTGGATTTTCTGGCGAAGAAAGGCTTTGCGGTTGAAAACAACCCCAATGCTAAGCTCACGGCCGAGCAATTTGCCATGTTGGCCAAGGAGTATGCCTCCTCAGCCTCCGAAAAGATCGAGGCTTCTGTCCTCACCATTGGTGCGAAACATACCGAGACACTGGTCATCCAAAGTGATCCGGATGTTCATCGCAAAAAGGTAGACGAGGAAGACAACATTATGATCAAAAACCTTGGCTCGAAGGAGATCAAGGCGAAAGAAGAAAAGCAACCCGATAAGGTCGAGCGCGAGAAACCAAAACTCGAAGGCATTAAAGTAGTAGGCAAGATCGACCTGGAGAAAAAGAAAAAAGAAGAGCCGAAAGAAAAAGAAAAGGAGGAAGAACCTAAGAAGCCCGTAGCTCCACCAGAGGTTGAGAAAATAGTTCCACCCGAGTTGGAATTAATCAAAGCACGCGCTGATAAGCTTCAAGGTTTAAAAGTGGTGGATCGCATTGATCTTCCCACAGAAAAGAAGCCAGCGCAAGACACCAGTAAAGAAGATAATCGCAAGAAGCGGCCGCGTAAGCGCATTCCTTCATTCGACAAAGGACCCAACCGCCCTGGGCCCGGCACAGGAGGTCCTTCAACCGGCAGAAGACTACCGCAACGAACCGAAAAAGGCGAACCTTCCGAAAAGGAAATACAAGAACAAATACGTGCTACACTTGCCAAGCTTAGCGGAGGTCAGAAAAAATTCAGCGGTGCCAAGTACCGCAAAGAAAAGCGCCAAGCTGTTTCGGAGGCGCACGAAGAAAAACTTCTGCAAGAGCAGGAGTCTTCCAAGACGCTAAAGGTGGCTGAATTCATCTCTGCCAATGATTTGGCCTCGATGATGAACGTGTCTGTAAATGATGTAATCTCAACCTGTATGGGATTGGGCATGTTTGTGTCCATCAATCAACGTTTGGATGCCGAAGCTATTACGGTGATTGCTGATGAATTTGGATTTGAAATACAATTTATTTCTTCTGAAGAAGAGACTGTGGAAGAGGAAGCAGCCGAGCCGGAAGAAGATTTGAAGCCGCGCGCCCCGATCGTTACGATCATGGGTCACGTAGATCACGGAAAGACCTCCTTATTGGATTATATCCGGAATACGAAAGTAGTAGCATCGGAAGCGGGTGGCATCACGCAGCACATTGGCGCCTATGATGTGACAACTAAGAGCGGACAAAAAATCGCCTTCCTCGATACACCTGGTCACGAAGCGTTTACCGCCATGCGTGCCCGCGGAGCCAAACTCACGGACATTGCTGTGATTGTAGTGGCTGCCGATGATGATGTAATGCCGCAAACAAAAGAAGCAATCAATCACGCGCAGGTAGCGGGGGTGCCGTTAGTTTTTGCTATCAACAAAATAGATAAGCCTACAGCTAACCCGGATAAGATCAAAGAATCTCTTTCCAAGATTAACATCCTGGTAGAAGACTGGGGTGGAAAGTATCAGAGCCAGGGTATCTCCGCTAAAACAGGCATTGGCATTGATGACTTGTTGGAAAAAGTTTTGCTCGAAGCCGAGTTACTCGACTTAAAAGCAAACCCGAATAAGCCGGCCGTTGGCTCTATCATAGAAGCCGAGTTAGACAAAGGACGTGGTTACGTGACCACCCTCATGGTGCAGGCAGGCACGTTGCGCGTGGGCGATGTGATGGTGGCCGGATCGAACTATGGTCGTGTGAAGGCCATGTTTGACGACACGGGTAAGAAAGTACAAGAAGTCGGGCCATCCACTCCAGTGCAAGTGCTGGGATTGGACGGAGCTCCGCAAGCGGGTGAAAAATTCCAGGTAATGGAAACCGACCGCGAAGCCAGGGAGACGGCCAACAGGCGTGCACAAATTTTGCGTGAGCAAAGCATCCGCACCAAGAAGCATATTACGCTTGACGAGATTGGAAGGCGCTTAGCAATTGGTTCGTTCAAGCAATTGAATGTGATCATCAAAGGTGACGTGGACGGCTCGATAGAAGCGTTGTCTGACTCGTTACTCAAACTTTCTACTCCGAAAGTGGCGGTGAGTATTATTCACAAGGCTGTGGGTCAGATTTCCGAATCAGATGTGTTGCTGGCCTCGGCTTCGGATGCCATCATTCTTGGCTTCCAGGTACGGCCTTCAGCATCTGCCAAGCGACTGGCTGATAATGAAGAAATTGAAATACGTCTTTACTCCATCATCTACGATGCCATCAACGAGATTAAGGCTGCCATGGAAGGTATGCTTGAGAAGGAGATGGAAGAAGTCATTGTAGGTAATGCCGATATCCGTGAAGTATTCAAGATTTCAAAAGTGGGCACGGTGGCCGGATGTATGGTAACAGACGGCTATATCAAGCGGGCCAACCCGATTCGTCTTATCCGCGATGGTATTGTGTTATATGCTGGCAAGCTCAACTCGTTGAAGCGCTTTAAAGACGATGCCAGCGAAGTGAAGTCAGGCTTTGATTGCGGTATGGGCATCGAAGGATTCAACGACATGCAGGTGGGCGATGTGATAGAGAGCTACGAGAACCGTGAGGTGAAGAAAATCTAATTCTATTTATCCTAGATTATGCATTAGGGAAGTAGAAAGTACTGTCTTTGGTTCTCACGATATCGAACAAACCATCCAGCCATTTCT
>JAIENH010000356.1 GCA_019751475.1 Cyclobacteriaceae bacterium | reverse complement strand
CGCATGTAGTTACTTCCGCGATCGTAAGGTTGATAGCCCATTTTTATATCTGGCATCCCCGTTGATTGCTGAAGTTGCAAATTTCTTTCCTGATACCGTATGTTAATTTTAGAGACTTTAACATCGGGCCTTGATTCAGCAGCCTGCGTTGCCAGATAGATTGGATCAAACTCTTCGCCTATTACGGGGAGCTTCTGCTCAACATAAAAGCTAGTGTCTTGAGGATACATCAACATGGATCGCAGGTGCCCCAGTGTCTTTTCCTTTTCATTATAATTTTCAACGGCATCAGCTTTCACATCGAGGTACTCTGCCTCTAACCGCACTGCCTCGGTAGTTGAAATCGCCCCTACCTCCAGTTGCTTTCTTGTAGCAGCTATTAACTTATCGTAATTGGTAATTACCTGCCGATAGAGTATTTCTTTCGCTTGTAGGGCTGCAAGGTCACAGTACGTATTTCCCATTTCATACAACAGGCTGCGGAGTACATCTTCCATTTGCTTCTCTGCCATCTCCACACCCACCCTGGCTAGTTTTACCGAGTTGGTATGCTTGCCTGCTATTGAAAAAGTTTGTTCTAATTGCCAGAGAGATTGATTACGCAAAGCGAAGTACTCATTGGTTTCCTGATTATACATATCACCATTAACAATGAAGTTGGGGTTATTCCAAACCTTTGCCTGTATTACTTTAGCTTTTGCTATACCAATATCATAATAGGCCGCCATCAAACCGAGGTTTGCTTGCATTAACCTCAACTTTGCTTTCTGGAAGCTTACAACAGTATCCTTGAGTTGAGTCTGGCCAACGGTAGAAATCTTAGACCCAAGAAGGAGAATGATAATGAGTACGTTGATTTTCATTTTTTAAAATTGTTATCATCTTTCGATTGAGCTCCAGCTAAAAACCACTGGAAGATCAACCATCCCGAAAAAACAAATTTTTTCATGGAGTGAATGAGTATTAAGAGTACTGGAATTAATCAGGCGCTTGGCCTGAGGTCGTTAGTGCCGGTACGTGAAGTAGGGTCAGATAAGTAAGACTCGCAAGACGAGATAGAGCTGAGCTCGGTGTATCCCCTCAACGAGACTTCGATTGCCGACCACCGTGCGGTGCTTGATTACGTAATTGTGGAACTCCTCCAAGAGAAGAAGTGCGTTGTCTGCTAATAACCGGTAAGCCGTTGCTTCAACTGTGCCTAGCTGACCTTCAGCGGCCATAGGAGTGACGTGATCCTCGTTAGCAATTTGATAGCAAAAGTCTTTTCTTTCCTCAAGGTTAACAGGGCTGACACGGGCAAAGTTATAGGCCACCGAAATAGCCATAACGGCAAGAAAAAAGACAGCAATATGACGAGGTGTTGACTTCACGAACCCTAAAGGTAAAAAAAAGTAAGTCCAAAGAAAGTTTGACGGTTGAAAACTAAATTCCGTAAACGTTTTCGATATTGGGCGAAACACACCACTTTTTGGCTCCATTCTTATGACTAATCTTGTAGTTGATGCCGGTAACACATTTCTAAAGGCGGCCTTGTTTGATTCAGGGGAACTCAAAACGAAAAAATCCTTTTCAAACGCCACCGAGCTCAAAGCATTTTTACGTGAGACACCCGCCCAACACATTTTAGTGAGTACTGTTTCAATTCCGGTAGAAGAAATTCTCTCTTCTTCCATTGCCAGTGAAAAAAAGATCGGGCTTCACCCCGAGTTACCCACACCTTTAAAAAATAAATATGCTACTCCGCTTACCCTGGGTGTGGACCGGATGGCAGCCGCCTGCGGAGCGTGGACACTTTACCCACAACAAAACTCCCTTGTGATTGATATGGGCACTTGTATTAATTATGAGTTGGTAACTGAAGCCAGTGAATACCTGGGCGGAGCCATCTCACCGGGCGTACAAATGCGTGCCGATGCTATGCACTCGTTTACGGCTCGACTGCCTGCTATTCGCCCTACTGAAACATGGCCGCCCTTGACGGGCGATAGCACCGTATCGTGTCTGCAGAGCGGGGTTATGAATGGTACACTGGAAGAAATAAAAGGCACTATCGCTCGTTACCAAGAGCGCTACCCCGGCATACGGGTGATATTATGCGGGGGCGATGCGCCATTTTTTGAAAACCATCTGAAACCTTCCATCTTTGTGGCCCCTGATTTAGTCCTTTTGGGCCTCAACAGCATCTTAATGCATAATGTCGGTTTTTAAATACGCTTCCCTCGTCCTCAGCTTTTCCCTAAGCAGTTACTTCGTATTCGGCCAGGCCGCGCGGAGCCCATTCTCTCTTTATGGACTGGGAGAGCCAGTGGGCAATGCCTTAGCCTCACACCAAGGCATGGGCGGAGTGGGTGTTAGTAATCCTCAGTATTGGTATTTAAATAACCAAAATCCTGCCTTGCTGGTATTTAATCGTCTCACCGTGTTTCAGGCAGGGGTGTTGGGTGAGCAACGCACGCAGTCTTCGGCCAACCTTACCGAGCGCTCAGGCAATGGCGACCTTAACTACCTCGCCCTTGGCATACCAGTAAAGCCAGGCTGGTGGACTTCTTCTCTTGTCTTGATGCCTTACACACGGCTCAACTACCAGGTCAGGTATCAGGAAGCGGTAAACGGCAATCCGAATAATTCGGTAAACGTGACGGAGAAAGGCTCAGGCGGTATTAATGAGTTCAGTTTCTCGAATGGCGTATCCATAAATAAGAACTTGTCGGTTGGAGTGAAAGCTGCGTACTTGTTTAGCGCCATCATCAATGAGTATTCCAATGAACTCGTGCAGACCAATCAGACCGTTATTATTTCTCCCAATATCTACGACCGCACGTTTGTCTCTGATTTCAAATTTACTTCTGGCGTTTCCTACCGTATCGATTCACTGTTTAAAAACAAACTATACCGGCTCAACTTCGGAGCCACATACGATTTCAGTTCTAACCTGCGTAGTCGCTTTCTGGAAAGAATTGAGCGGAGAAACATTGCCGGCATCCTTGACTCGCTCACCATTCTTTCGAATATCCCTGGGCGCATCAACGTTCCGAGCCGGTTTACAGGTGGTGTGTCATTGAGCAAATCGGACAGATGGACGATTGCAATGGAGGCAAGCCTTTCTGACTACAGTACCTTCCGGGGATTTTATGGTGACAATCCATACTCGCAAAAATCATGGCGCGTGAGCGGTGGATTTGAAATCACGCCTGATCCGCAGTCACTCAGCAGCTATTTAAAGCGCACCACGTACCGAACGGGTGTAAGTTTCGAAAATGCCCCGTATTTGGTGAATGGCAATGCAGTTCGGGATTTTGGCATTACTTTTGGACTCTCTTTGCCGGTAAGTAGGGTGTCTAGCCTTGATTTGGCCTTGAAAGTGGGCAAAAAGGGAGACAAGGCCCTGAATACCATTGAAGAAAATTATTTAAAACTTTATTTTGGCATCACTTTTAATGATCAGTGGTTTATTAAACGAAGGTTCGACTAACGAAAAAGCAATGACTATGAAATGGAAAACGTATGTGATGGTTTGTTTCGCACTGCTTACTATCGGTGTGAACACCGCAATGTCACAATGCAAAGAATTTAAATGGCCGGAAAACAAAGCCAAAGCCGATGAGTGCGTAGCCATCTATGGCGATGCCCTAAAGCAAGGCAACTACCGTGGTGCCACGGCATGTTTTCAATGGATGCTGGCCAACGCTCCTCAATGGAACACTAAACTCTACATTGATGGTGCCGACATATATGATAAACTTGCTGAGAAAGAGACTGATCCTGCCAAGAAGAAAGTATTGGTAGATTCGTTGTTGATGCTCTACGATATGCGCATTAAAAATTGCGGTGATGAAGCGAATGTTCTCAATCGCAAGGCGTATGCCTCTTACAAATACAACATCAAAAACAAAGAGCAGTTGGCTGGTTTGCTGTCTCTGTACGACAAGGTATTTGAAATCAACGGCAACAATGTGTCTGATGGAAACCTCGTGGCCTTCATGACCACGGTAAAAGCAAATCAGCTGGCGTTCAAAAACGTACCGGACGATCAGATCCTGAGTCGCTACGACAAGATCATGTCGATCATCGATGTGAAGATGAAAAAAGCTATGGAGCAAAATAAGACAGCCGATGTAGAAAAACTGAAAGGCTATAAAGATGCTGTAGATGGTTTGCTGATTGGCATGGTGAAAGTGGATTGTGAGTTCGTGAGAAAAAATCTTGCGCCCAAGTTCAAGCAAAATCCTAACGACCTGGCGTTGGCCAAAAAGATCTTCACGTTCATGTTGCAAGACAAGTGTACGGACGATCCTCTTTGGTTGGAAGCAGCCGAAGCCATCCACAAGCTCAACCCTGAAAAAGACTTTGGCTTGTTGAAGACACTGGCAGTCAAATATATGAGCAGTGGCAACTATGATAAGGCGGAGGCTATGTTGAAAGAAGGACTTCCCTTGGCCACTACTTCTGAGCAAAAGTCAGATGCCAGCATGTTGTTGGGAAGCATTGAAGTAAAGAAAGGCAACTATTCAGGCGCGCGTGCAATTTTCTTACAAGCCGGCACAAGCGAAGCTTACGAAAAAATTGGCGACCTCTATTATAATAGCTTTGACAACTGTGCCAAAAAGCAAAACGTTGCTGAAGACCGCTTGGTGTACATTGCTGCTTATGAAATGTACCAAAAGGCTGGTAATAGCGCGCAGATGAGCCGCGCCAAGGCGCAGTTCCCTTCGAAAGAAGATATTTTCCTGCTCAACTGGCAGGCCGGCTCTAACCAGCGCGTAGGCTGCTGGATTGGTGAATCGGTAGTGTTGCGCACACGCGACTAAGTCAAATAAATAACGAAAAGACAAAAGGCCCCGGTGTCGGGGCCTTTTTTATACAAGCCAATGCGAGCACTTCTTACGATCATAAGCATCATCTTATTGGCAAGCTGCCACAAGAAAGAGACAGCGATACCAGTAGAATACAATGGCCCGCTGCGTGAAGCGGTTGATGTAGATGTGCTCTACACAGAGAAAGACCGTGTGAAAGTAAAAATGCAGGCCAAAAAAATCCTTGAGTACAAAAATGGCGACCGCGAATTTCCGGAAGGTATCTACCTGGAATTCTTTGACGAGTTTGGCGTTATGACTTCCACGCTTAAAGCAAACGATGCCTTCTACTTCAAAGAAGAAAACAAGTGGCGCGGTCGTGGTAAAGTGGAAGTAAAAAATATTCAAAAACAACAGCAACTCAACACCGAAGAACTTTTTTGGTTTCCTGTTACCAAGAAAATCTCTTCGGAGAAATTCGTAACCATCAAATTGGAAACAGAAATCATTTACGGCACCGGCCTGGATGCGGCCCAAGACCTCTCCTATTATACCATCAAGAAACCGGAAGGAGTTTTTGATGTGAAGGACTGATTCTCCCTTTTTTGGGAAACGCGTTTTGAACTGCTTCAAAACCAAGGCAGACGCATCTTATTTTTAGACCATTCTGTTCGACATTTATAATGTCGAACGA
>JAIENH010000698.1 GCA_019751475.1 Cyclobacteriaceae bacterium | reverse complement strand
GAAGTCTATGAACATGGTGTGAGGGTGAGCATTGCCATCAGTGAGGTGACATTAAAGAACAGGCCCTTTCTGGAAACCGCATTTTACTTTGCCGAAAAGAGCAAGTCTGCTGTTTTGCAAGAGTCCATCGCTGACACGGAGGCCAAATCTTTTGCCGGCATCCCTGATAATCTCCTGGCCGAAGAAAAAGATTTGAAAGCTTCCATTGCCCTGCGGGTGCAGCAACTATCGCAAAAGCCGGGGCCTTCGCAAGAGAATGAATTGCGCAAGCTAATCTTTGAACTAAACGGGCGCTATGAAAATTTCATTAAGCAGTTAGAAAAAAATTATCCTGACTACTTTAACCTAAAGTTCAACCAGGCTGCACCGTCTATTCGCCAAATTCAAGACCTGCTGGATGAAAAGACAGCTGTGATCAGCTACCTCGTAGCCGAACAAGACCTCAAGCTTTATTCCTTCATTATAACCAAATCAAAATTTAGTGTTTACAATTCCACACTTCCGAAAGATTTTGACCGCTCCATCAAAGGCTTCAACAATAGTCTTTACTATTCAGTAACAGACTCTTATCGCGAAGCATCAAATGCGCTTTCAAAGCTGTTGCTGCGTGGCGTTCCTAGTTCTGCTAAAAACTTAGTGATCATTCCTTCGGGGCGTTTGAGCACCATGCCCTTTGAGGCGCTTAGCGTCAAGAAGCTTTCATCGGCCACCTCTACGCCAAATTTTCTTGTAGAGAAATATGCCATCGGGTACGAATTCTCCGCAGGACTTCTCCTTCAAAAAAATAAATCAGGTGAAGGTTGGCCTTCTCAATCCATTTTCCTGTGCGCCCCGGTTAGCTTCCCTACAAAAGATAACCTCGCAGAATTGCCCGGCACAGAGAGTGAAGTGCGAAACATTTCGCAGCTCTTCAAGTCGAATACTTTGACAGCCCTCCGAAACGATGCCAACGAAGGTTTAATCAAATCAGGCAAGCTTGCTGATTACCGTTACCTGCATTTTGCTACGCATGGCATCGTTGACGAGGAGTCACCCGAACTTTCGCGCATTTTCTTGCAGCCAGCCGCCAAGGAAGATGGGAATGTGTTCTCGGGAGAACTATTTAACATTAAGCTCCATGCCGAGTTGGCTGTGTTGTCGGCCTGCCAAACCGGACTCGGAAAATTCTCGAAAGGCGAAGGCATCATCGGACTTTCTCGGGCACTCGTGTATGCCGGTGCGAAGAACATCCTGGTATCCTACTGGAGCGTAGCTGATGAATCCACTTCACAATTAATGACAGCCTTTTACCAGGAGTTGCTTACACAATCTAAACCTGATTTTCGCACAGCGCTCCAAAAAGCAAAAACCGAAATGATCAAATCAAGTCGATACAAGTCGCCTTACTATTGGGCACCATTCGTCTTGATTGGGTTTTGATGTTTTATTCGATCGGCACACCCGTCCGTAAAATCTCTATGGCAAATGGATTGCTCTTATCGTCATCCCCGGTCGAAAAACTATGCAACTCGATCAGCGGGTATTTAGAAATGATTGATTTGATTGGCTCAATATCAATTGTACCACACCCGGTAAATCTATCATCCCAAATCGCAAGGTCAATATCACTCTCCTGCCGAACACCACCGTTGGCATAAGAGCCAAACAAAATAACTTTAGTCGGTTGGTAGCCAACCCGCTTGATATCATCTACAAACGCATGGATGCGCTCCATCAAAACTTTGCGAGTAACCATGACTTAATCTTTTCTACATGCTGAAACTGCTCCTTTACATAGGTGTCCGTGGCGATTGAATATATCTTATTCCTGAAATCAGGATACCGGGTGTCAATACTCCATTGATTAACGATTGCTAAGTAATCGTAGTCACTCGCTGAAATATCTAAACTGGTTTGATTATGAAGATATTGCAAATCGTGTGTGCGAGGAGGAAAATTATCAACATTGTCTTTTACCCAATGGCCCTTTAATAACTTCTCAATAACCAAATGCAAGAGAAACAGGGACATGACGTGCTGCCTGCCATCCTTTAGATATACTGCCGTTTCCCAATTACGCTCGGCCTCCTTCTTCCAATAATCAATATGGTCTTGCTTCGACATCATTTACATTCAAAGGTAATTCATTGTTGTGAATTCCGGTATCGACTTATTTAATCCGATACCGAAATCCAGCATACCACATTCTACCAAACACAGGGCCCCATACCATCGAGCTATCGAAGTAAATACCAAACGGATCGTTAGCTGCCACGATGGGATTATTGAGCCGGAAGTCATTGATGTTTTCTACCCCAACATATGCGCTCCACCTTGTACCGAAGTCCTTTGTTACCTGGGCGTTCATCATGATGTATGGATCCGAAAACGATGACAACTGATACTCGACCGGATTAGACGTTGTATTTGGTAATCGCTGCTTGCCAATTCGTTGTACAGTATAGTCAAATGCCCAATTGCTTTTGGTTTTGTACGCAAGGTTCACGAATGCTCGATCACGAGGCACAAGCGTCCCATGAGGTAATCTGTTTGCACATCCAGCCAACGATACGCTATGCGAAGGTCAAGGCGCCTGGCCAATTGATAATCCACTTGCGTTTGCATACTATGTGAAAACGATCGGCCTGTAAGTCCGAAAAACTTTACGCGCTGCGGATTGGAATCCCAGTCCACCACAGCCTGATTTTTAAAATCTGAGTAGAAATATTCAACACTTATTGACCCAGGACGATAATCCAACGTGAAATCTTGCTGGAATGTGAGTCCGTAATTCCACGCATCATCTTGTCTGAAACCGTAAGCAGAAGTAGTCTGCTGGTTTTTCAAAATCATGACACGCGAAGAAGCAAGAAAGCCTGTGTTTTCCGCCAGGATATTAGCCACGCGCCAGCCCCGACCTGTAGAGGCTCGAAGAGTAGTCGTTTCCGTCAAATTGTACTTGGCGTGCAGTCGTGGTACCACCATCGTGCCAAACAAGTTGTGATGATCAACACGTGCCCCGGCTATAACCGAAAATTTTTTGAGGTCATCGTATGAGTACTCGAAGAAGGCACCCGGCACCCGCTCGATGCGGTCAAAGTTCCACGGCAAAACACTTGCGTTGGCCTGTTGTAGTATTTCCGCATAGCCATTCCAGAGAAAACTTAGGCCCGTTTTAAATTTATGTCGGGTGTTGCTGATAATTGATTGGTAAATCAGATTGGCATACAGTGACTGCTCTTTCGCACTGTGAATGTTAAACCCATAATAACTATCATGATTGTGTTGCACTCCGCTGAGTTGAAACCCAACACTTTTGTAAGGCTTGCTCGCAAACTGGTATCCCAACTTGCCCACAAATTCATATCGTTTTGTATTGATTTCAAGACCGTAGCGGTTGGTGGTGAATTTATCTTTCTCCGCCACATAGCCGGTCTGCCCACCTTGCTTAGTGTCTTCCAGGTACTTCAGTGAAAATTGTCCCAACCATCCGTTGCCGGAATTGTACACCCAACGATTAGTAAAATTCACTTGGTTTCCTTTCGGAAAATCCAAGAAAGAATCTTTGTTTTGATCCATTTCAATAGGTCGTACACTTCCGTGAATCAAAAAAGTGGTGCCCCACTTCTTGCCGGTCTGTGCTGTGTAAATGAGATTGGCCTCGGTGCGACCGGAATTGTTGACATAGCCATTCACATACAGCTTATCACTCTCCTGAGGCTTCTTCAATTCCACGTTGATCTGCCCGGCTATACTTTCATATCCATTTACCACGGAGCCTACTCCCTTGGTCACCTGGATAGAATTAATCCATGTGCCGGGAATAAATTGGATACCCTGACTGGCCGCAAGCCCACGGACGCCCGGCATGTTCTCTAACGAGATCATGGTGTTGGGCCCGGAAAGGCCGAGCATTTGAATTTGACGTGTGCCGGTTATTGCATCCGTAAACGCAACATCGACCGATGGATTGGTCTCGAAACTTTCCGACAAATTGCAACAAGCGGCTTTGAATAATTCTTTCTCATCCATCACCACTACGTTGATACCGGAAGCGTGATCAATGTGGGTAGTTGGTTTCCAACCTTGCACCGTTACTTCCTGCAAAAGCTTGTCGGACTTCATTTCAATCTTGACGTTCGATTGATCTGCGATGACTATTGTATCTGATTTATAACCAACAAAGCTGATCACGAGTTTATCCGCATCTGGAATCCGGTCAATCAAAAACACACCATTCTCTTTTGTAGTTGTGCCTTTGGAAGTGCCAAGCCAATATACGTTGGCACCTGGCAACGGCTGGTCTTTGCCTTGCTTATCCTTTTCGATCACGAGCCCCATCAGGCGCTGCGCGTTTGTAGAAAATGACAACACCATGAGGGCCGGCAGCAGCCAGCTTATGACAAACACTTTCATAAATGGAGCTTAGTGGTTGTCTTTTGTATCGTGATCATGATCGCGATACAGGCAGCAAAACGGGAGCGATGCATACACATCTTCCTTTGCCTTCACTTTGTCAGTATCATGACCGGCAGCAGCAATGATCTCATGGATTTTATTCTCGGAGATTTTCGCGCTGTTGTAGACTACCTGGAGCTCTTTCGTCTTGGGGCTCCACTCCGCTTTTTTAATGCCGGCCTTATCAAGTGCAGTTTCAATTCTTTTTTTGCACATTGAACAGTTGCCATACACTTTAATAGAAGCCGTAACTACTTTCGACTGCGCATTTGCAGCCAATGAAAAGAAGGAGATAAAGAGAAAAGCTAAAAAGAATGTTTTCATGTTAATTTGAATCTAAAGGTTAATGAAATAGCTATACCTGATGAACTCAGGACGGGTCTTAACCTATCGACTCATAGAAAACAAACTGCAAAAAGCCTTGTAGTAGGGTACCTTAAGAGGCGGTGGCTTGGTTGTAGTAAATAATGGTATGCTCGGTTGCTTCTCACTTGAATGCACTGCCACTTCTCCATAAAGTTCACCGATCAGATTAAACTGAGGTGTAGGAGAATAGAGTACATTGCTACCGCTTTGATCATCGTCAATCTTAACAATTTCGTGCTCATCGTGGCAGCAACCATTGCCTTCTTTTTCAAAAAGGGAGCAACCGCATTTTTTGGCTGTATAAAGAGAAGAGGGAGGAGCTATTATCCCGGCCCATACAGTAGTGGGTGGTTTTGGCCACTCCTACTGTCAGGGTCAGGTACACACATGTGAACGCTATGGCAAAATAGTTTTTCACTGTGCATTAGAGAACTCCAAAGTAGGCTGATAGGTTTCAAATTTCCTAAGAAATTCAAAAAACTTTGTTTTTGAGCAAAAAATGGTCTTTTTGGGGTTAAATTCAATGATCGAAGACAACTATAAGCAGCGGGGTCTGCGCAGCAAATTAGTCAGTACACTACGCCAAAAAGGCATCCGTGACGAGGCAGTTTTGGGGGCCATTGGGAAAGTGCCCCGGCACGTGTTTTTTGACGATGCCCTCCTTAGT